>NZ_JBSWYJ010000004.1:0-236559 GCF_056161045.1 Flammeovirga sp. AWQ4_249 | reverse complement strand
TCCATTCTGATCAAGGGGTCCAATATATCACAGAGAATTTTCAGAAAGATTTAAGAAAGAATCATGTAATCCAAAGTATGAGCCGAAAAGGTAACTGTTGGGATAATGCAGTAGCTGAAAACTTCTTTAAAATTTTAAAGTCAGAAATGGTTGACCATAAGTATTATTACTCTTTCACTCAGGCTAGAAATGACATCTTTGAATTTATTGAGGTTTGGTATAACAGAAAGAGAATTCACTCAGTTTTGGGCTATAAATCTCCAGAACAGTTTATGGAATTATATAATCAAAAGGTGGCTTAACTTTTTATCCGGAAAAATGTTGCAAATCCAATATACCAATGAAGTGTATAATATAAATTTTGGATTAGCATTAAGGATGTCTATTTTACCACTAGAAATAGCAAAATATAACCCAAAAGCAATGAAGATTTTCAATAAAAATGAAACCATGATAACACGTAAAGCGATTGGTTTTTTATGCGAAGTTTGAAGAGTAACAGTTTCCATAATTAAAAGAGTTTAAATAAATATTTGATTTTTCGTTAACACAAATATCCTATAGAAGGAGCTCTTTTATTGGGAAAAAAAGGTCATTAATTAGAAAAAATAGTTCAATTCATTTTTTACTAAATCTCTTTTCGAGATGCGATTTTTAAGTCAGAAGGTTTTTCGTTAAATGCTTCAATAAAACTTTTCGATAAGTGATTTATATCGGAGAAACCATATTCATAGGCAATTTCTGTTAAAGACTTATGTGTATTAATAATTTGATCTCTTACCTTATGTATTCTTGTGTGCTTGTAATATTGATAAATTGTATGCCCAAAACAATGTTTGAATATTTCATTTAACTTGGCTGAATTAATACCATATTCTTTTGCTAAAGACTTCATAACCGGTTTTTCTTCTAAATGTTTTTGTATGTAATCTCTAATTTCGAATACTGCTTCAAATTCAAAATCTTGATATACTTTTTTAGATTGAGAATCATCATAAGTAAATAATATATTTTGTGCTATTACAGTTAGTTCCTCAAGTTTTAATGTTTTCCACCTTGTCATGAAGTGATCATGAATATCTTTTGGACCTTTATCAAAATATATTTTTTTCCAAAGTGTAGAGTGATCATCACCTCTATGATAGGCAAAGTGTTTGATATTATCTAATTTCTCCTTCATGTAGTCTGTGACAATGCTTTTATTAAAATACATAGTCACACGCTGTATTTTATCTCCTTTTTTTCTTGGGAAAACTAAACTTTCTGAATTTTCTAAGATGATAAAGCCAGTAGGGATATTAAGTTGTAATTGTTTGCCATTTTCTAGATTATAAGTTAAATCTTTACAGAAAAAAATCATGGCATAGTCATATTTTTCATCCGGTTTAAAGACTAAATCATACTCTTTTTTTACATTATATTCAAAGGAAAGCACTCTTATTTTTTCATGTTCAACTAAAAACAATTCTCCTTCAAAATATTCGGTATCTACCTTTAGTCGGTGCTCATCTATTGGCTCCGCTCCATACGTTTTTATGGCATAGTTATAATAACCTTTGTTCCCTCTATCTTTATTTAATTCTATCTTTTTCATTGCTAAAACTTTGTATTTAAGATAACTAATTTGTCAATAAATTGATTTTATAAATTTAGATTTTACTAATTATTCAAAAAATTCTACCATCTTTTTGAAAGGGTCTCACGTACTTTTGTGTTATTCTCAAAACGTTCATCTAACGGAAAAATGGAAAACAGAAAAGTCAAAGAATCGATTAAAGTAGCCTTGTCTTTTGTCATCACATATGCTGTATCGCTAAATTACAATTGGTTTGATCCAGCATGGGCAGGCTTTGGTATTGCGATGGTTGCAATGCCTAATTTTAAAATGGAACAATCTTTCAAGAAAGCTTCCTTAAGGATGGTAGGTACAATAGTAGGGAGTATTGTTGGGTTGATAATTATGGGAATTGCTCCTCAAAGTCGATTTCTATTTATGTTTTTATGTGCTGCATGGATTTTTATCACCATGTATATGATGGCCGCAGATAAAAACCATAGTTATATGTGGAATGTATTAGGCTTCACTTGCCTTATTATTACTACTGCAGGCACATCTAATTCAGTTGATGCATTTGATCATGCATTATATCGTATCCTCGAAAATGTTCTTGGAGTAGGGATTTATACTTTAGTTTCATTTTTAATATGGCCTAACCATGAAAAGAGAAATGTAAAATCTGTTAGTATTCAGCTATTTACTTTTTTTAAGGAGGATATTCTTAGTTTAAAAAAATATGCTTTAGGAGATTCATTTGATGTGGCAAAAGCGAAAAAAGAACTGTTATCAAAAAGAGAAGAGCTTGAAGATATTTTTTCATTAAATGACTTTAATAACAAGGATAAAAAACAACAGAATAATTGGAAGAATATCGCCTTTGAATATGATAAATCTTATAATAGTCTTGTAAGGCTTATGATAACAATTGAAGAGTTAAAAAATACCTCGTTTAATGATTTTGTACTCTTTACGACTACTTTTTCAGCTGTTGATCTAAAACTGGATAATATCATAAAAAGTATAAAAGGTGAAAAAATTATTGATCAAGTTACTATTGATCTTCCAAAACTTAATCAAGGAAGATATTCTTCTTTCGAGGCTAATTTACTGCAAACTGCAATAGATGAACTGAGTCAGATTAAAAATGCATTAATGAAAATAAATAATGCACTAGAAGCACTAACAAGTGAAAAAGAAATTAAAGCATCTCATGTAAATTCTCAATTCAAATTAAATATTCCAATTGATAGAGATTATTTTATAAGTGCATTATATGCAAGTTTATGTGTTTTAGGAGGCTTTTTGATTTGGATTCTTATTGATCCTCCAGGACATAATCAATGGTATATGTCTTCGGGTGCTAATGCAATGTTTATTGCCATGACACCTCAATTAAAAGGTAAAACTTTAATGAAATACTTTACCATAATGAGTATCTATACCACACTCATTTATACTTTCATTATGCCACAATTAGGAAGTTATTATGCATTAGGTTCTTTCTTATTTTTATATGTATTTGTTCAATATTACTTCTTAGAAGGGTTTGCATTTGTAACGGCAGCTTTTGGATTGATGCTCATGGGTTTCACTAATGAAGGGCAGTCTTATAGTTTTGCTCAAATAATTAATACAGATTTATTTAATGTAATATCAATGTTTTTATTAATTGGTTTAGCCTATATGCTTAATTCTACTAGACCAGAAAAAGCCTATATGAATAAGATTAATCAATTCTTTGAAAGTACTC
Source organism: Flammeovirga sp. AWQ4_249 (assembly GCF_056161045.1). NCBI lineage: Bacteria > Pseudomonadati > Bacteroidota > Cytophagia > Cytophagales > Flammeovirgaceae > Flammeovirga > Flammeovirga sp. AWQ4_249. The sequence continues at coordinate 233,251 of NZ_JBSWYJ010000004.1, read as the reverse complement.
AATTTTTAATTAGAAATATAAATAAGTCCGTTCATCCTTTAAATTTCTATCATCGTTTAAAAATTACTTTAGCCAAAAGAGATTTACAAACTATTCCTCTTTCTTTAGAAAAGTGGTTGGCTGTTGTTGACTTCAAATTATATAGTGGAGTCACTACAGAACAGTTGGAAGAAGTCAATTTCTTAGTGCAAAGGGCAGCCAAAAGAGTACAAGTAATCATTGATAGAATGGAAACGTCAGAAGTTCCACAAGAAATTAGAAATCAATATTTTGATTTAAAAGATAAAACACTTTCATTGATTACCCTTTTTGAAAATAGGGATGAAGAAGAAGTAACACTATTAAAAAGTCATGTTATTTCACTAACTAATGATGTAGAAAAAGGAAATGATTCAAATAATAAAACAGCAACATTTAATCTCTTAAGGAATTATCATCTTCTACTCAATATTTTAGAAGATTATAAAAAGATAAGTAATCATATAAACTGGTCTTTGCTTAAAGAGGAAAGATTTGCTTAAAAATAGTATAAATTGTAATTGTAAAATGATGTACTTAAAAACTAAATTCTATTATCTCCTTAGTATTGGCTTTTGATATTTGAAATAGAGGTACAATACAAAAAAAGATAGCTTCCATTTACGGAAGCTATCTCATATATTTTATAAATTAATCATTGAATTAATGACTAAAGCTTTCTACATCTTTTGGATCATGCTTATGTTGGAAGGTCACTGCAAATAAAATAGCAACAACTAGAGAATAAGCAGCAAACGCAAACCAAATGTTTGGCCAATCTCTTACTCCATCAGCACTTGTAAAGAATTGATCAATCATAACACCAGAAACAGAAGAACCTAATACAGCTCCGAAACCATTGGTCATCATCATAAATAAACCTTGACCTGATGCTCTAATAGACACGTCAGTTTGAGATTCTACATATAATGAACCTGAGATATTAAAGAAATCAAAGGCCATTCCGTAAACAATACATGAGATGATAATCCAAACAATACCTGAACCTGGATCACCAATTCCAAATAAACCGAAACGTAATACCCATGCAAACATACTCATCAACATTACGTTTTTAATCCCGAAACGCTTCAAGAAAAATGGAATAGCAAGAATAAATAAAGTCTCAGAAACTTGAGAAATTGACATGATAATCGCTGGATATTTTACAGCAATACTGTCTGCAAATAATGGATTTGTATCGAACTCATGTAAGAAAATATCACCATATGCGTTTGTCAACTGTAATGCGGCACCTAGTAGCATAGAAAAAATGAAGAATAAAGCCATTTTTCTTTGCTTAAATAACTTAAAGGCGTCTAAACCAAGTGCTTCCACCCAAGTCTTATTTGATTCACCTTTATTTGTATCACATTTTGGTAATGAAAATGCGTATAATCCAAGTCCTAATGAAGCAACTGCCGCAACATAGAATTGTGCAGGGGAAGTTTCAATTTTTAATAAACTTACCGTCCACATTGCAACGATAAATCCTATAGTACCCCAAACTCTAATAGGAGGGTATACTTTTACAATATCTTGATCCGCTTTTTGTAAGGCTGAATAAGCAACTGTAATAGAAAGTGAAATAGTAGGCATGTAAAAAATCATATTGAACAACATGACTACAAAGAATGTCGACGGATTATCAACTTGTGGTAGATAACATAAAATACCAGCTCCAATTATATGAAATATACCTAATAGCTTTTCTGCATTAATATATCTATCTGCAATGATACCTGAGAGTGCCGGCATAAAAATAGAGGCAATACCCATGGTAGAAAAAATAGCACCAAACTCTGTTCCTGACCATTGCATTGTCTTAAACCAATAGCCACCAATAGTAATCAACCATGCTCCCCATATAAAGAACTGTAAGAAGTTCATTATGGTTAGTCTAAGTTTTAAACTCATATCTTTTCTGATATTATGAATTAATAATTGTATCGGCTACAAATATAGACTTTCTGAAGAATTTTCTAAGCGGTTTTTTATCAGTAAACCTTAATGAAGTTTATCAACCTTTAATTTTTGTCTGAAATGCTCAACTTTTTTTGAATTTTACCGTTATCAGGAACTTTTTTGTTTAAGAGAATACTAACCTGCGTCTACCATATTAAAAATTGATAATACATCTTTAGGAGATAATGGTTTGTTGACAAAAAAATCAACACAATTTATATTGTCTGCTTTTATTTTATCTTTTGGATTTAAAGATGTGGTCAGTACTGCTAATTGAGGAACTTTATCTCCAAATTTAATTTTTTGATATTGTTCAATAAACTCCCAACCATTCATTCCTGGCATATTAATGTCTAAAAAAATGACGTCAGGTACTTTATCAGCTTGAATAGTGTGTAAGTAAAATAAGGCTTTTTTGGCTTCATTAAAAATTTCAATATCATCAATGAATTCTATTTTCTTTAAAATAATTTTATTCAAAAAAATGGACATATCTTCATCATCGATGAGCATTACTTTTTTGTTTTTAAACATTTATCTTGGAATTTGAATATAGAATGTAGTTTTTTCGTTGACTTTGGATTCTACCCATATTTTACCTTTATGAAGATCTACAATCTTCTTACAATGTGCTAAACCAATACCTGTTCCTTCATATTTACTGTATAAATTGAGCTTTGAGAAAATATTAAAAATCTTATCGTAATTTCCTTCATCTATACCAATACCGTGGTCTGTAATTTCAAATTGAAAAAACTCCGCATAAGGTTTACACATGATGACTATATGTGGGGGGATATTTTCTTTGTGAAATTTGATTGCATTTGTAAAAATATTTTGAAACAGTAGTCTTAATTCTGTCTCATTGCCAATCAAAGTATTGGGTAGAGTGTGAATCTCAAATGTTGTATTGGTATCATGAATTACTTTATCGAGATCTTTTATAATGTCATCGACTAAATTTTCACAGTTCACAACTTCTTCTTTTCGATGCAGGCCAATATTAGAATGTTCTAAAAGACCAAGGATCAATTTACCCATTCTATCTGCTGACTCCGCTACATATCCTAACATCTGTTGAGATGTATCAGAAAGGATATTTTCATTGTCAGCTATAATAAGTTCCGCAAAACTTTTAATACTATTTACGGGTTCCTGTAAATCATGAGAGGTAATGTAGGCTAGTTGTTCTAATTCATTATTCTTTTGTTGAAGAATTAGATTTTCTTTTTCCTTTTGTTCCAGTTCTTTCTTTTTAGTAACATTTACATGACAACCAACCATACGAATCGCATTGTCATTTTCATCCCATTCTATAACCTTACCTTCACAATAGACCCAAACGATACTGCCATCTTTGTGAAAATATCTTACTTCATTAGTATAGGGGATTTTTCCTTTAGATTTTACATGATTGTTAAACACTTCAAGAACTCCTGGTAAATCATCAGGATGTAAAATGCTTTGCCATTCATTTTCACCATTCAGTTCATCTACTTTATATCCTAACATACGTTTGTAAGTTGGGCTTAAATAAGATTTTCCTTCTGGAATATTCCAATCCCAAAATCCTGCAAGTGATCCTTCAAGGATATTGTCAAAAATGAGTTCTTTTTCTTGGAGTAATTCTTTGACATGTTTAAGCTCAGAGACAAGTTCTTGGTGTTGAGTATTAGAATGCATTTTTATAGAATATAGAGTGAGTATAGTAATGTTAAATTGAAAAATTATCTTTGAACATTCAAATAAAAATTACTGTAATCTAACTACATCTTTAATTCATTATATTTATTGAAAAAGTTGCCCCATTTTTATCTTTAGAATACAATTTAAAGTCATAATTATGCTTGACTAATATGTCTCTACAAAGCATAAGACCGATTCCTTGACCTGTAGGTTTACTACTATAGAACGGTGTGAAAAGTTTAGCTTCTATTTCTTTACTAATTGGAGTGCCTGAGTTCCAAATCTCTAAAGTTTGTGTTTCATGATTGAATGAAATAACAATTTCTCGATGGTGGCTGACTTCTAAAAGAGCTTCTTTTGCATTCTTTATGATATTAATAAAAAGCTGTTCTAAAAGTTGTTTGTCGGCTGATATGATAATGTCATTTTCTAATTTTAATTGAAGGGAAATGTCATGTTTTACTAAATCAGGTTTATAAATATCTACGATATATTGTAATATGTCCTTAAGGTTAATTTCTTTAAAATCAGGCTCAGGTATTTTGACGACAGATGCAAAGTTTTTCATAAACATTGCCATTGAATCGTTTCTTTCTTTGATAATGTTCAATGCATCAAGGTAGTCCACTTTTAATTCATCATCATTTGGTGCAAACAATTTTAAAGTATCCACAAAAGAATTGATAGCACCCACAGAGTTATTGACTTCGTGACTCATCATTCTGATCACTTTACTGTATGCTTGTTTCTCTTTTTTGATATCGTCTAAATAAAGGTCTTGTATAATAATAAATTGTTGTTGAAAACCTTGAAATATAAAAGATGATTTATGACACCTGTATTTCCGTCCACCTGAAAATTGAATTTCTTTTGCTTCCTCTAAAGGCAAATCAGCTATTGCATGTAATAATGGATGATTGCTTTCTAGAAGCGTCTTGTTTTTGATGATGTCAAAATCTAGTTCTAGCATATTAAATGCTGTTGGATTAGATTTGATAATTTTTTGGTCATAATCTAAAATGATAATACCATGAGGAGTAGCTTTTATCAAATGTTCTAGAAAGTAACTTTGTTCTCTTTGTTCAACTCTTTCATTATGCAATCGATCAATCATTTTATTGAATACAGTGACCAATTTATTGACTACTGGATGAGGAGTTGGAAGTAATCTTGATTGAAAATCGTCATTTTGAAGTAAACGCAATGCATTATTGAGTTCTTTTAATGGTTTACTGACAAAAAAGAAAAGACGAATATTCCATACCACAGCAATTCCAGCAACAATTTCTGCCGCTAAAAAATGTAGGGGGTATTCTATTCGATGTTGAAAAGTTAATCCGATTAAAGTTCCGACAATAAGTAGCGTTAATAAGCTATATTCAATCTTGAGCATCTGTAATTTCGTATTTTTCTATCTTTCTGTAGAGTGCATTTCTAGAAATACCTAACTGCTTGGCTGAAGGTGCAATTTTAAAACGATTATCACCCAATGCATTCTTAATCATGACAATCTCCATTTCTTCTAAGGTCATTCCATTTGGTACAATCTCTTCTTTAATTTCATCATTTTGGAAGGCATGAATGTTCGTAGGATTATTTTCAAAATCACTAATTTGTAGTACATCTGACATACTCATTAATACTGAACTCTCCACCCAATTCTTTAGCTCTCTAATATTTCCTTTCAAAGGTTGTTTTTGTAACCATTTTAATGTTTCAGGAGCAAATGATTTTCCAGTAATACCATAAGAATCTTCAAGTTGATCCAAAAAGTGTTGAGCTAATAGAGGAATGTCACTTTTCCTTTCTCTAAGAGGAGGGAGGACCACAGTGATTAAGTTAATTCTAAAGAATAAATCTTCTCTGAATTTACCTTCTTTGACTAAATCAGGTAAGGTTTTATTGGTTGCAGAAATGATTCTAAAGTCAGCCGTTTGTGTTTTCGAAGAACCTAATGGCTCAAACTTTCTTTCTTGTAAAACTCTCAATAATTTCACTTGAGAAGACAGGTCTAACTCGCCCATTTCATCTAAGAAGATACTACCTTTATCTGCTACACTAAAACGTCCTTCTCTATCTATATAAGCACCAGTAAATGAACCTTTTTTATGGCCAAACATTTCTGATTCAAATAAAGACTGAGAGATACCACCGAGGTTCACTTTTACAAATTCATTGTCTACTCTTGGACTGTTATTATGAATGGCTTCTGCGATTAACTCTTTACCCGTTCCGCTTTCTCCCATAATGAGAATAGGAGCATTTGTTTTTGCGACTCTACCAACCGTTTCTAATACTAGCAAAAGCTTAGGATCTTGTCCAATAATATTAGAAATATTGTATTCTTGCTCCAGTTTTTTTCGAGTAGGAGATTTCTCTATTGGTTGAGATTTATGTTTATTTTTTTCTACAGCAATGGCGTCTTTTATACTTTTTAGAAGATGATCATTTTCCCAAGGTTTATTAATAAAATCAGCGGCCCCATTTTTCATTCCATCAATTGCTAATGGCATGCTGCCCCATCCAGTAAATAATACCACAGGAAGGTTGGGTTGTATAGATTTTATTTTCTTTAATGCTGATAATCCTTCTTCACCTGTTGTTTCTACTTTAAAATTCATGTCTAACAAAACACATGAAAAATCAAACTCAGATAGGAGAGGATAGGCCTCTTTTGGATGAGGTGCTAGAATAGGTTTGAAGCCGTTCATTTTTAGAAATAAACCGACAGACTTTCTCACTGCCTCATCATCATCAATAATTAGAATGTAGTTTGCCATTTATGTAGTATTAGAATTTAAAAGTAGTCCAAATTATGATTAATTTGGACTACAAATTTATTTAATCAACCTAGAATTGAAGTATTATTTGTAAAATATTTTTTATGATTCTGTGCAAGTGCAACTAACACTACCCGAGGACGCACTTCCTTTAAGTTTAACTTCAATATTTTGTGCATTAAGAATTTGAAAAGAATGACTTACACTTTTTGAGTCCATATCTAATAATTGATCAATCACCTCTCCATTTTCATCCTCTATAATAATTGTGATTTTTCCTTTGTCTACATTTAAGCTGTAGGTTAAAACATTTGTTTCCTTATCACATTCAATAGTAAATCTCTCATTTCCATCAAAATAATCAAACATCAAATCCAGACTTTTTGAAGATTGATGGATCAATAAATTATTGTATTTAGGAGTGATCTTGTTTAGAGTAACACAACTAGATAAAGCAAAATTAATGAGTAGTAGAAAAGGTAGATATTTCATAGTATAATAACATTTAAAGTTCTTGAAGTGCTTCATTAGGAGTGATCTTCATAGCCAATTTACTTGGGTAATAACCACAAATAATTGTAATGAATAAAACAAAGCATAATGATAAAACCCCTCCCATAAAGTAATCTTCTAAAGCATAATTAAAAGCACCAGTTAAGGGAAATTGAACAGCAAATAAACTCCCCACGAAAACACCAATAATAAAGAGTAAAAAGACCTCGGAAAATATTTGTTGGAATATAGCATTTGTTGAAGCTCCCATAGCCCTTCTAATACCTATCTCAGATTTTCTTTTACTGATATTATACCATAATACTCCATATAGCCCAGTAGTGATATTGATTACAAGAAATAAACAGATAAATGTCATGATAAATAAAGGTATTAATTCCGCCTTATTTTTGGAATCCTGCATGTTCTCTAAATAATCTACTGACAACCTTAATTTTGGATGAATTTTTTCTAGTCCATTCACTACTTCCGCCTCAATAGTTCTAGGATCATTATCTGTTTTAATGAAAACAACAGGTTGATGCGAGTTATTTCTGGAATAATAAATAAGACCAATATTCATCTCATCCTCAAAATCATTTTCTTTATTATAATGATCAATAACACCAATTATTTTTACCTTACTATATTTATTAGAAATTTCATCTTGATCATTTAAATAGGGCTTCATTTTATCGTATAACTTCTGATTAACGATCATTGTTTTGTACCCTTTTTTGTGGTCAGTATCAACAAAATTTCTTCCTTTTACAAAATTGAAATCCATTAGGTCAATAGTTTCAATAGTAACATATTGTGAGGCAAACCATTGTGTTTCTACAGAATCTACATGAATTCTTTCAGTATTATAGCTATTAGAATAAGGATGAGAATAATCTATTTCAGCAAATTGATTTACTTTCTCATTTGATTTTAGATAAGTATTAATCCCATCAAAAATCTCATTGATCTCATTTTCATCTTGAACATCGGCATCCATTCGAATCGCCATAATGTTTTTTGTTTCAAAACCATTGGGTCTTGAATAATTCTCGTACTTTTTATAAAGAGTAGTAAATAAAAGAAAAAGAATAAGGAAAGAGAACCCTATTTCTACAATCATTAATGCGTTTTTTCTTTTTCTTGCCCAAAGTATATATAATAAATGCTTGATCATTGTTTATCAGATTTTAAAGCATTGCTAATGCCGAAGTTAGAAGTTTTGAAAGAGGGATATAATCCAGATAGCAAGCTGAATATGAAAACGCAGCCTAATCCATAAAGAAGTAATATTGGATAAATTTCAATTTGTTCTCCTTGTTCAAACCAAGAATATCTATTCATTAATTTTACACCAATGACTGCTAATATATAACCTATAATACCTCCTAAAAATGTGGTAAATAGATTCTCCACTAATAGTTGTTTTAAGATATCAATTTTAGAGGCTCCAAATGCTTTTCTAATGCCAATTTCTCCAGCTCTTTCTGAAATTCTTGTCACATTTAGGTTAATTAATGAAAGTGCTGGTACTCCCATACAAACCCCAAAAACTATGATAAGATAGATGTAATAAGTTTCTGGGTTATCCATACTAAACAGATTATCAAATAACCATTCCTTTTCAGTCATAAATTCAGCATTAATTTCTTTCTCATGCTTTGTAGGGTCTTTTGGTAGAGACACTACAACAGATTGAAATTCATCATGTCCAGCTTCTAGCATCTTTTCGTTAGGGTACAAAAAGTACATTTCAAAACTACCCAAGAAAGAGTGCCAATCTTCATCTGTTGTTTGATAGATATTTACAGGAGTATATGCATCAGCATATACATCAACTCTAAAATTATTTTCCTTTTCAACAACACCAACAATTTCATAAATAACAGAGTTGACTTTTATTTTCTTTCCAAGAGGATCTTTTTCGCCAAATAGATCAAGAGACATTTGATCTGTAATTAACATTATATTTTTTCTTTCAGTAATATCATTTTCATTGATCATCCTTCCTTTTTGTAAATTAAAAGGGAACATTTCCATGAAATTTTGATCAATACTCATCCTTTCTATTTTAAGTGAAAGTTCTTCATAATAGGCTTTACTAGAGGAATGATGCTCTGATATAGACATTTTTTCAGGTAAAGACATTTTAGAGAAATAATCTTTGTAAGCACTATAACTAAATGGAGAATTTGACCAACCTCTCTCTTCAGACCTAGTTATCTTTAAAATCTTTGCTATTAAGATCCGGTCAATATTTTTATAAGCTCCATTACTACCATAAGACGTTTCAAGAACAGATCCAATGAAAAGTACTACCATAATCGTAATACTAATACTAGAAAGAATGATAAATGAGAAGAACGGATTTTTCTTCAAGGAGTACCAAGCTAGTTTAATGTATGTTTTCATAAGTTAGGCAGTTTCTAAAGAGTTTTGTGCTTGAACAGATACTTGACGACCATCGAAAATTCTAATAATACGATCCGTCATTTTGGCTTGTTGTTCATCATGTGTTACCATGACGATAGTCGCTCCATCCTTATTTAGCTTCATCAACATTTGCATTACTTCATCACCCATTACTGAGTCTAGGTTACCTGTTGGTTCATCAGCAAAAATGATGGAAGGATTTCCCACGATAGCTCTTGCAATAGCTACTCTCTGACGTTGTCCCCCTGATAATTGAGAAGGTTTATGGTCCATTCTGTGAGATAAACCAACTTTTTCTAATGCCTCTTCAACTCTTCTTTTCGCTTCTTTCGAAGAAACTTTACGGTAAAGTAGAGGCATTCCTACATTTTCTCTAACACTTAAATCGTTGATCAAGTGAAAAGATTGGAAGACGAATCCTAAATGTTCGTTTCTGAATTTAGCTAGTTTTTTGTCCGATAATTTTAATGGGCTATTTCCATCAATTTCTAAAGCTCCTTCTGATGGAAGATCCAAAAGACCCATAATGCTAAGTAATGTTGATTTACCACATCCTGATGGTCCCATGATTGAAATGAATTCTCCTTTCTTAATTGAAAGAGAAACATTTTCTAATGCCCACGTTTCAACGGCATCTGTTTTGAATACTTTGCTGATATTTTTTAATTCAATCATGTTGGTAGATTTAATATTTTAAAATGACACGAGTAGAAAACTGTTTCGAACTGTACCAAAGTTCACTAATACATATGAAAAAAGCGTTCAAAAAATTTTAACCGGCTAATATTCAGTTGTTTGCATGATTTTATTGTGATTTAATTAAAGATTAGAGTGATTCAGTATTTTACAAAGTGTTCCGTTTTGTAGCACTTTACTATAATTTGTAATTCAGTAATTAAAAGTTTACTTTAGATTATACTTAACAAGCAACTATTGAATTCATGAAAAAACTTTTATTTTTTTGGGTAGGAATTACTCTATCCTTCTGTGATGTTTTGGCACAATCTTCAGAGTTACATAATAAATATTCTAACACATACATTGAGTATGATGAAATGATTGAATATTATTTAAAACAAAATGAAGGAGCTAAAATGCCAGATGGACCAATGTATTATTATTATAATACGAACTACGGTTATCTATTAAATGTCAAATATCAGGGAGAGGTTAGGCCAATAGCTAAAGAGAAAATGGATGCATTAGATAATCATCTAAAATCTTCAGGTTTTCCTATGACTGCAGATTCATTATTTGCTGATGAGGTTTTAGTTGAAGATGCGGGGATGAAATTCTGGATTCCTATCCAAAAACAATTATTTCATTTTTGGGAAGATGAATTACAGAAAGGAAATGATGCAATCATCAATATTAGGGTATATGGTTCTTTTGAAAGTGAAGAGTTTGTATGGCTTTATTCGATCAATTCTTTTGAAAGTGGTAATGCATATAATGCCTTATGGAATCATATTGATTCATCAATGAAAAGTAATGAATTTAAGAATGCATTTAATATCATTAATGTATTAAAAGAGATGCAGGAGGATATAGAAATATATGCTTATGAAGGTGAAGTTTATTACTCTTATTATTTCGAAAGTGAAGATGGAAAACATTTAGAAAATGCTTTAAAAAGTACAAATACGTATTTAGGAAAAGTAAAGAATGATGATAGAGCATTGTATGTGAAAGCATTAATTCTTTATGAAATGAAAAATTTTAATGAAGCTAGTGAATGCATACAAAAGGCAAAGAAAATAGCAAAAAAGAATAAATCAAATATGCTAGAAAGCATTGTTGAGCTAGAGAATACTTTAAAACAAGGATAGAAAAAAAGCAAAATAGACGAATAATCTATTTTGCCTTTTTTTATTGCATTACATAACGGATGTTTTCATGTGCTTCAAAATCATATAAAGTAACAGTGCGTAGCTGATAGTAACTCATCCAGTACAATTTTAAGGTATTGATATATGCATTTTTTGCTTGATCCTTTTCATCTGTAGACCATACTAACTCTCTTATGCTAATATCTCCCAATTCATATCTTTGAAGTGCAATAGAATACTTTTTTTGAGCGACATCATCCGCTTTTTTAATGTAATTCACTTGCTGAGCCATTGTTTCAAGTTGCTCACTGGCATTGATCACTTCTCGTTGAAAATCTAATTTCTCTTGAGCTATTTGAGATTGAGTCAGTTCATAGGTAGATGTTGCCGAATGTATTCTAGCTTTTGCTCTTCCCCAATCTAATATTGGAACGGCCAAAGTAACATTGACTTGTTGACTTTGAATTGTATTGCTGTAAGCATCTCCAATCACGTCTGCTTGATTACTCATTCCAAAAGCAACCTCAACATTAGCTTGAAAACGATTGTCTCTTTTGGCTTTAGCAATTTGACTTTTTCCTTCAATTAATCTACGTTCATAGTTAATGAAGTCTTTTCTATTTCTTTGTGCATATTCCCAAGCCACATCTGTATTGATATTTTTCAAATTATAAGAGGAGGGAACCATTAATGAAATTTGCTCTGCATTTATACTATCCACCCTTAAATAATTCATTAATGCTCGCATAGCTGTTCTGTAATTTAAATTTGCAGATGCATAAGCTTGTTCCGCAGAGATAACATTCAGTTCTACTTGTAATACCTCACTTTCACTAGCCCGACCAATCTCTTTTTTTGCCTTTGTAATTTGAACAATCTTTTTGTTGTCTTGGACATTTTGTAATGCAATTTGACTATTCCATTGTGCGACAAGGGCATCAAAATAAAATTGTGTGGTTTGTACAGCAATCCATTCCATATCTTCAATATATTGTTTCTCTGCTTCTTGAAGTTGGAGAGGAGCTAATTTTTTTTGCCATTTCAATGCGTTATATTGGAACAAAGGCTGGCTAATTCCAACATAAATTGGTTGCGCTTGATATTGGTGAAATTCAGATTGAAAATCATCAAAACGATTGATTTGACTTCCAATAAAAACTGATCCACCAGTTGCTGCAATTTGTTGTGTTAAATTCAATTGCATGCTAATGTTATTTTGTTCTACTGCCTGATAAATAACACTTCCATCAGGTTGAGTAATGGGATTATAGTTTTTACCATAGGAAGTAGGACTTCCTTGTAATACCATTTGTGGTCTTAAGTCTGTCTGAAATGATTTGAAATTTGCTCTTTCAATTTCCAATGCATTTCCTGCAATTTTCATGTAATTGGAGTTAGACTGAGCCAGGTCAATGGCTTGTTTTAAATTTAATATTTTCTGACCCATAGACGAAACAGAAAAAAACAGACCTATTAGAAGTAGGATAGAAGTTTTCATTTTAATATTGATTAAATGGTCAAAAAATTAGTTCAGTTCAATGATAGTTGAATTAATATATCGGTCAGTTGGCGAGATAATAATAGAATCTCCTTCTTGAATATTATTTTCTAATTCTATCCAATCAGCATTTCTAAATCCTGTTTTTACTTTTGTTTTTTCACCTCTTCCATTTCTAATGACAAAAATTTCTTCTTCTATTTTACCTTTGAAAGCACCTCTGTTTTTGACTCTCAAAACTCCTTTGTGTTGTTCACGAATGATGGATAAATCAACTAACATATCAGGGCGTAGAATATCAAGGTTTTTTTGGTCATTAAGCTGGACAAGGACGGTAATCATTCCATTTTCTGAAGAAGGAGAGATACTAGAAATGATGCCGGTGTACGTAGCTTTTGAAGATTTTACCATAACATCCATCCCAATTGAAAGTGTAGCAACATACTGTTCAGCTACTTTACCTCGAATTCTAAATTGATCAAGGTTAGCAATACGTGCTAAAACTTCACCTTCATTCACACTAGTACCTACTTTGTCTTGGATGAAAGTAATGACGCCTTCCATTCCACTTTTTGCTTTTGCCTGTTCTAGCTTTCTTTCTTGCTCTTGAATTTTTTTAAGTTGGATGGATAAAGACAATTCTAAAGATTTAATTTCTTGTAAGATCCCTTTTTCTCTTATTGATAAGTCATGTTGTAATTGTTCTTGTTTTAATTCTTCAACGGCTAATAAGGTTTGGGCTTGTTTTACTTTTTCTTGTGTAGAACCTCCAATGGCTAATAGTTTTTCTTCCCCCTTAAGGTCTTCTTTTCGACTACTTAATTGTAAAGCATTGATTTCAGCAGATTTTTTTAGGTTAAATAATTCTTTTTGAAGGCGTAATTTTTCCTTGCTGATTTCAACACGTTTCATCTCAGCTTCATCTTTCATGGAAGATAATTGTGTCTCTGCAGAAGCAATATTTAATTGTAATAAAGATTCATCTGCTTTTACATAATCACCAATACCTTTATGTGTGGCTTCAACAAAAGATGAAAAAGGAGAAGTAATAGCTTTTTGTAAGGTAGGTTCAACTTTACCACTTCCAGAAATCGTTAAGGCAACATCACCTCTTTCTACCATAGCAATAGAAATATCATTGCGATCTATCTTTTTAGATAAAAAGTTATTGATGATATACAGTAGCGTAAAAACAGCAAGTCCAGCTAACCCCAATTTGATGAATTTTTGCTTTTTATTCTTTTGTTGCTCTTCTTTTGTAATGATTCTGTCCATTGTAGTGTTCGATTTAAGTTATACACTTTGTACAATGAAAAGAATCAACCAATATGTGTTAATTATCTGTTTATTAGTTAGTTGTGGTTTGTTTTATAGCTTTTTTTAATGAGATATATGCTCTTAGTGGGAACAAAGTGTTCCATTTCGTAGCACTCTATTAATTTTCAGGTTCCCATTCCATAATTTGGCTAGCTCTTGTTTGTTTCTTGTTGAGGTAATTTTTCTTTACATATCCAAAATTTAGATTTATACCAAAACGGATACCAAGAGATTGACTGTTTTTCCAATTGGTTACATTTTGAATTACATCATCAGAAATAGCATATACTTTTATGCCAGGAAAGCCCACTGTAATAGCACCACCGACTCTTGAAACGCCACTTTTGTCGGCAGTATAATTGACGCCTAATCCTAAAAAGTCAGCAAAACGTTTATTCATACTCACAGAAACACGTGGATTGAAGTAATCGTCTGTATAACTAAACCCAAAAGTAGTTCCAACAATAAATTTATGCCCCAGATCAACACTTCCTGCAAAGTTTACATAAAGAGGTAGGTTAGTAGTATAGCTTTCAAAATCACCATCCTCAATCTCATGAAAATCAAAGAGTGAAACTAAGGAATCATATTGTTCGCTTGATTGATCATAATTGTCGGCATCAAGTAAATTTTGAGGATTGGACCCCGTTAATACTACTGAGTTATAACCTTGTCCCCCTAAGAAGTAATCTTGACGAGAACTTGACCATATGATTTGACCAATATTAGTTGCAGCAAATTCTAATAAAACACGATCTGTCAACTGGTAAGTGACCCCTAAATCAATAGCATAGCCATTACCAGCACCACCTGCTAAATAGGAACCGATTTCAGCATCTGTTAAATTTTTATTTTCATCTAATAACTTATTTAAACCTGCAGTTCTCATTGGACGATCTCCTACACTAACTGTAATAGGGTAGTTAGTCGCATCTTCTGTTTCTATCGTAATTTGTGCCTCATTTAAATTTATATTTAATAAACCTGATAAATATTTAGCATTTATACCTATCGTCCATCTGTCTTTAATATTGTAATTGAAACCAAAACCATATTCTCTGTAATGAGAAAGGTCAACAGTAGGAGCAACGTTAAATTGTCTATTGAGATTGTCAGAGTGTGCTGTCCCTTTTGCAAAAAGATCTCCTACATCTTCATTAATATGAGTGATGCTTGAAATTCTTTCTCGAACAAAAAGACTAAAACTAATTTTATCATTAGTTACAGTTAACCCTACTAGATCTACTACTGCTGTAGTCTCCATAACATTTAGGCTTTGTAATTTCTCAAAGAATTTTTCAAGATCGATATTTGTTCCATCTCTATCTTCAGTGAAAATATTATTATAGGAGAATGTAGTCGATTCAGCATTAGCATATATAGATGGTAATACAATCGATGTTTTATAGACACTTTTATGGGCTGGGTTTAATTGTAATGATTGAGGCATATCCTTCATAAAATAAAGCATCGTCTCTTGTTGTCCATAACACAAAATGCTGTACAAAAGAATAAGTAGTGTTGCGATATATTTCTTATAATCCATTCGGAGATACTTTTACAGATGCTGCAATTCCAGCTTTCACAAATAATTTTTGATCGGGGGTAAAAGGAACCACTCTTCCATCAGGAGTGCTAAATGTTCCTCTTAAAAGTAAGTAGTTTGCAGTCATTATCCGTTGGGCATCATCATGTGTGATCCGAAATGCTGCTTTTACTAAGGTTGGTTCTTGGATAATATTATTATCATCCAAAATAGCGGATTCCATAAAGGTAAAATCATGTTGATTCCCTTCAGGATTTACATCTAATCGATATGGGGCAGGATCATCAGGACTGTCAGCAGTATAAACTGAAATTGTACCATTTAATGGAAAGTAATTTAAGAACTCCAATTTTAAGATAGCAGAATCTAAAAAAGTAATACTTTCATTAAAATCATTATTTCCAGTAAGAGAAGCAGTAAAAACAACATTATCTAAACCTAATTTAAAAGGAATAGTTAAGATCAGTTGTCCTATCAAATGAGAATCACTTTCGATAAAATAGTCAATATCTTGTTTGAATTGTAGTTGAAGACTCCCTCTTAGAAGGATTAAATGAGGTTTTTGTCCGAGTAGGCTCTCTGGCTTATGAATAGAAAGTGTATCTACTCGTTCAATATTTGGAATCAAAGGACGATCAATTTCATTAGATGTAAATAAAATAGAGTATTCACTACTATCAATAGAACTGATTGCTAATGCTTCTATATTATTGGTTAAAATATCAATACCAAAAGTATTATAAGTAATAAAGTCCAAAGTAAGATCTCCAAGTTCTACAGTACCTTCTTCTAAAGTATTGTCAAAGATGTCAATTTCTAATTCTTGTTGCACAATAGGAATATCTATATCAATATCTTCTCTTGGGGTAAAATGAATTCCACCAATAGAAGTTAATTGAATCCCTGCATTATCATCAGAAGTAATTTGGAATTCGGTATTTACATTATTCGTTTTATTGGAAAGACGTAATGCAATGGTGTAGTTATTATTTCTATTTACTGTTATATCATCGACATCTAGTCTAGCTTCAGTTACTTCATTTGGGTTTAATTGAGTAGTCTGAGTTCTAGCGATTAAAGTGTCAGTATCATTAAACCTAATCAAATCAATAGTCAAAGTTGAAGTTGTGGATGTAGGGTTAATAAAATGAGCAGAAAAATAACCTTTATCAATATTTAGAATATTAATATCAAAATAGGGACTAACAGTATTAATGGGTAAAACGATATCATTAGTAAGTGGAATTCCTTGAAATGAAGCTAATAAAGGTATATTCAAACCACTAAAAATAGTGAAGTAATCATTATTCAATACCTCATGACCTATTAAAAGAGGCTTAACTTCTTCTTTTTCTTCTTCTTTTTCCCAACTTTTATACTTGATATACCAAGGAATAGAATCTGTATATAAATCTTCAATATCATCTTGACTTATTAAATCCTCTAAGTCAATTTCACCATCCAATAAAGGTAGGGCAATGAATTTTGTGTCTAAATCTTTAATGCCAATATTATCAAACTCACTAGCGTTAAATCCGCAAGATGTAAACAATGTTATAGAAAGCAGTAAAAATTTAAAGTATGGTTTCATGTTTTTATAAAAGATTGAAACATGAAAATACATTTTTTTTATCTATTGCTAAGCATATTTCTTGGAAAAATCATTAAATGTAAAATTTCTAATCTAAAAATAGGATTATTTAATTTTGTTAAATTATTTCAAAAAGTGTATAAATTACATGAATATTGCTAAATAAGTATAGGTGTGCTAAATAAGTATACTTATAATGTGTGTCATACACTTAAATATTAAAGAAATATATATTCATTTATATGAAAATTTCAGAAATAGCATGTCCACAATGTCATCACGAAGAATATACAAAGAGCGGTTTTGTAAAAGGAAGGCAAAGATTTAAATGTAAAAAGTGTGGGTATAATTATACTGTAGCAAAAAAAGGAAGAGAAACCGACCGAAAGTTTGTAGTGAAGGCATTACAACTTTATCTGGAAGGGGTTAGTTTTCGTGAAATTGAAAGGATTGTAGGGGTTAGTCATGTTTCAGTGATGAATTGGGTAAAGAAATATAATATTCCTCGTTTAGAGTCAGATGCTTATGCTCCAAATTATAAAGTTATGAATCACAGTGAGCTATTGACATATATAATTAATAGAGAAAATTTAGAAAATGGAACATCGCTGATCACTCAAGTAGGAGATAAGTACATGGTGATTTCATGGGAAAATAAAAAATAGCTATACTAAATTAACGTAAGTATATATAAATGATCATTTTTTGTTGCTCAATATCTATATTCAAAATCGAAAACTTCAGTAATAATTTATTTTACTAGGTCTTACATAAAGATCTATTACTCAAACTTTACACACTAAATGATCAGCAGAATTAACAACTTGGAAGACTACGCTGTAGCATACAGACGTAGTGTGAGCGAACCTGAAAGATTTTGGTCAGAGGTCGCGGAACAATTTGTATGGAGAAAGAAATGGGATAAGACAGTAGAACATGATTTTGATAACTACAATGTAAGTTGGTTTACAAATGGTAAACTAAACATTACCGAAAACTGTCTAGATCGTCATCTACTTTCAAGAGGTGATAAAACAGCAATTCATTGGGTTGCCAATGATCCACATGAGAAAGATAGAATATTCTCTTACAGAGAACTACATGAGCAAGTATGTTTATTTGCTAATGTTTTAAAGAGAAATGGAGTAGGCAAAGGAGATAGAGTCTGTCTTTATATGCCGATGGTTCCAGAATTAGCAATTGCTGTATTAGCATGTGCTAGAATTGGTGCAATCCATTCTGTAATTTTTGGTGGTTTTTCTGCTCAAGCTTTAGCAGATAGAATCAATGATGCAGGAGCGAAAATTTTAATCACTGCTGATCAAGGTCCAAGAGGAAAGAAAGTCGTTGAATTGAAACAAATCGCAGACGAGGCATTGTTCCAATGTCCTGATGTAGATAAAGTAATTGTTTATCAACGTACAGGTGGAGATGTGAAAATGGATCCTGAGCGTGACGTATATTGGCATGATGAAATTAAATCTGTACCAACAGTTTGTGATCCTGAAGTGATGGATTCAGAAGATCCTTTATTTATTCTGTATACTTCTGGTTCAACAGGTAAACCTAAAGGTGTAGTACATACTACAGGTGGATACATGGTTTATACATGGTATTCGTTTAGAAATGTATTCCAATATCAAGAAAATGATGTGTATTGGTGTACTGCTGACATTGGATGGATTACAGGTCACTCCTATATTGTTTATGGTCCTTTGTTAGAAGGTGCAACTTCAGTAATGTTTGAAGGTGTTCCTACTTTCCCAGATGCTGGTCGTTTTTGGAGAGTTGTAGACCGTTTAAAAGTAAATATCTTCTATACTGCACCAACTGCAATTAGAGCACTAATGGCACAAGGCCTTGAGTATGTAGAATTATATAAATTAGATAGTTTAAGAGTTTTAGGTACGGTAGGGGAACCTATTAATCGTGAGGCTTGGGAATGGTATCACCAACATATTGGTAAAGGCCGCTGTCCAATTGTGGATACTTGGTGGCAGACTGAAACAGGTGGTATTATGATTTCACCAATTGCAGGTGTGATCCCAACAAAACCAACCTATGCTACATTACCTTTGCCTGGTATTCAGCCTGTATTAGTAGATGCTGATGGTAATGAAATTGAAGGAAAAGGTGTAGAAGGTAACTTATGTGTGAAATATCCATGGCCTTCAATGTTAAGGACTACATGGGGAGATCATGAGCGTTGTAAAAACACGTACTTCTCTACATTCAAAGGTTTGTATTTTACAGGTGATGGTTGCCGACGTGATGAAGATGGCTATTATAGAATTCTAGGTAGAGTAGATGATGTAATGAATGTATCTGGTCACCGTTTAGGTACTGCAGAAGTTGAAAATGCGATCAATATGCATACTGCTGTAGTAGAATCAGCAGTTGTAGGGTACCCTCATGATATCAAAGGACAAGGTATTTATGCTTATGTTGTTTGTGATTCAGAGCAATTGGAAGTGAGTACAATTACAGAGCTAAAGGAGCAAATTTTAGAGGTTGTAATTGACAAAATTGGAAAGATTGCCAGACCTGATAAAGTACAAATCGTTAGAGGATTACCGAAAACGAGGTCAGGAAAAATCATGAGACGTATTCTTAGAAAAATCGCTGAAGGCGAGACAGGTAACTTTGGTGATACCTCAACTTTATTAGATCCATCAATAGTTGAAGCAATCAAAGAAGGTGCCGTTAAAGATGGTGCGGTGAATGCTTAAAATTGAATAAGAATAGATCTATTGGCTAGTAGTTTGCGGACTACTAGCCTTTTTCGTTTTTAGAGCCAACGAATAATTAAAAAGCATCCTCTAAATGCAAAGTATCAATCAATACTTCTTTATCCAACATAATACTAACAATGTCATAACGAACCATGGAGTAGGGTTGAGTGTAATTTTCCAAAAAATAAATGGCAGCTTCTTGAATACAGTGGATCTGTTTGTCTGATACATGTTCTTCAGGAAAACCAAATGCACTGTTTTTTCTTGTTTTCACTTCTACAAAAATGATAAAATTACCTTTTCGGCATATGATATCAATTTCATTCCTTTTGTATCGATAGTTTTGAGTAACTATTTGATAGCCTTTAGAGAGTAGTAATTCTACTGCTTTTTCTTCTCCTATAGAACCAGTAAGTTGTTTGTCTGTTTTAGTTGATGTCATCCATGTTGTATTTTTGGAGTAATCGGTGCCAAGAATCTTTATCTATATTATCGACAATTTCAGAATTGATTTTTTTGTATAATTTACTATTTCGAGGCATAAAGAAGGAATAATAATTCTGTTTGAAATTAGCTTGAGAAATATCAAATGAATTTCCAGCACCTTTTTCTTTAATGATATAACGCATAATTGGTTTGTCATGTACAAATGCTACAATTTCACCATTATTGAGTGCGTCTAGTCCATCGTCAGGAGTAATAAATGTTGTAGGGTTAATTTGATGTTTTAATAAATAACTTTCTGCTCCAGAGTGAGCAGTAACACCAATATTACCTTTCATTTTTCTAAGTTCAGCAACAGATTTAATTTTTGCTTCTAATTGATTTACTGTTAGTGTTGATGTAATTGTGGCTGTAAAACTAGAAATTAAACTTATGGCTACAAACATCCATACCATTGAAATAACTCTACCTAATGTTGTTTTTGGAGTTTTATCGCCATAACCAACTGTTGTAATGGTAACAGTAGACCACCAAATACCATCCATAATGCCATCAATACCATCCCTGAAATCTGTATGATTATATTTTTTTTCTACCCACCATACGATTGTACCAAAAATGAAAACAATAATTATCAATGTGAAAAATAACTTCATGAAGCCCAATGAAAACAAATTACTAAAGAAAAGTGTGATCTGATCTTGTTCATTTTTCTTCACGACTACACCAAGGGAAGTGGTCATAAAAGGATAGGTGACATCAAGTTGTCTTATTCTCGTCGAACTTACAGGCATGGGGTTAGCCGAAATATCAATTTGTCTTCTTGATAAAGCTAGAATTAAGCCGGGCATGTGTTCGTATTCAACAAACTCATACACAAGGTGCAAGTCCTCTGCTACCATATGCCATAAATCAATGCTCAAGCCATAGAAAGTCCCATCCACGCTTTTGATGACAAAAGGAGGATCTTCTCTTACCCCAACTCTTAAGATGTGATTTTCAAGAATTTTCTTTCTTGACGCTAAACCGTTTTCTTGTGAGTATGTAGCTAATGGGACAGCAATTAAAAAAAACAAGAGCAATTGACGAATCATGCAGTTGTAAAAATGAGATGATTTTGGTAGAACAGTTTTACTATTATTAAATATAAAAAAGAATTTTCAAAGTTCTTAGTTTTTTGAAAATGAAATCAGTATTAATTGGAAGTGTAATGAAAAAGTAAAGCCAGATCATAATTAAAAAGTACTTCAAAATATAAAATGATTTTTCGATTAAAGTTATCTTATTAAATTAACTAATTGTAATTTACTGATATTCAGCTTGAAGTGGAAACTTAAGGAGAGTGAATAAAGTTGAAATGATTATAACAAAAACCTAATTAAAATGAAAAATCATTTCACAACTTGGCTAATTATCATTATTGTATTTATCCTATCATTAGAACATACTTACGGAACAACACCAAAGTCATCTATTGTTGAGGCAAAAACAGGAGAAATTATTTTGACTGGAGGGTGGACCTACACAGGTTTTATGATGTCTTGGGAAGTTCTTTCAGAAAAAAATGCTTCACATTTTAATATACAAGCTTCTATGGATGGGATCATTTGGGATGATATTGGGGAAGTAAAAGTAAATCACTCTTTAGGTGAAAAAGCCAAGTATGAATATCTTATTACTTATGTTCAATATCAACATTTTCGATTAGTTGTACACAATACTGATGGTTCTTTAGATTACCTTAATGTTGTGGGAAACGGTCGAAAAAATAATATATCTAAAAAATAAATTTTTTAAAATACATGAATTAAAAAAAGATACCTAAAGTTGAAGATTAAATCATAGATTGACACCTTTAATTACCTATTGAATAATAGACGATTAAAGGTGTTGTTTTTACAGTGATATTATTGATTTTTTAAAGTGAATGTTAAAATGAAAGAAGAACTATTTTGCAGTTATTTAATAATATTAAATTCATAATTTTAGCAGCCTTATTTGTGTAATTGCTTAAACGAATATAATTAATAAATTTGTTTTAGTATGTTTGTCTCAGAGCAAGTAAATAACCTCAACGACAACATGGACAAATATTCCTATATCGCAAATGCTCATGGGGATTACATCGAGCAGATGTATGAGTCATTTAAGCAAGATCCAAACTCAATTGATGAGTCTTGGAAGAGATTTTTTGAGGGTTTTGAATTCTCATTAGAGAAATTCGGAGAAAACCCAGACTTAGACACAAAGACAACTAGCGCTAACGGTGCGAGCAAAACTGCAGGTGGTGTTTCAGAAGAAATGCTTCAAAAAGAAGTAGCGGTAAGACAATTAATTAATGCTTATCGTTCTAGAGCTCACCTTTTATCAGATACGAACCCAGTTCGTAAAAGAAAAGACAGACATGCTCGTCTTGAGTTAGAAGACTTTGGCTTATCTTCAGTAGATCTAAACACAGTATTCTCAGCAGGTTCTTATTTGGGAATGGGTTCTGTTCCTTTAAAAGACATCTTAGCACGTTTAAAACAAATCTATTACGGTTACATCGGTTTTGAATTTATGTCAATCCGTGAACCAGAAGTTTTATCATGGATTCAAGACAAAATTGAAAATGAGTACCCTTCTCATGAATTTTCAGACCATGATAAAAAACGTATCTTAAGCAAGCTGAATGAGGCAGTTGTATTCGAAAACTTCCTACATACAAAATTTGTAGGTCAAAAGAGATTCTCTTTAGAAGGTGGTGAATCAACAATTGCAGGTTTAGATACAGCGATTTTTACAGGTGCTGACCTTGGAGTAGAAGAGGTAGTTATTGGTATGGCTCACCGTGGTCGTCTAAACGTATTGACAAACATCATGGGTAAAACATATGATGAGGTGTTCAATGAGTTTGAAGGACAAGCGGTTCCAGATGAAACTATGGGTGATGGTGATGTAAAATATCACTTAGGTTTCTCTTCACAAATCGAAACACATAACGGAAAGAAAGTACGTTTGGACTTATCTCCAAACCCGTCTCACTTAGAAGCAGTTGACCCTGTTGTTTTAGGTGTTGTACGTGCGAAAGTAGATTCTATTTACGATAAGGATTCAAAACGTATTCTTCCAATCTTAATACATGGTGACGCGGCAATCGCAGGTCAAGGTATTGTATATGAAACAGTACAAATGTCAAATCTTGATGGTTATTCTGTAGGTGGTACTATCCACTTTGTGATCAACAACCAAGTAGGATTTACAACTGACTTTGACGATGCTCGTTCATCTATCTACTGTACAGACGTTTCTCAATTAATTGAGTCTCCTGTACTTCACGTAAATGGTGATCATCCTGAGGAAGTTGCTTATGCAATGAAATTAGCCGTTGAATTCCGTCAACGTTATAACAGAGATATCTTTGTAGATATGGTATGTTACCGTCGTCACGGACACAACGAATCTGATGAACCTAAATTTACACAACCAAAGCTTTACAACATTATTGCAAAGCACCAAAACCCTCGTGAGATTTACGTTAAGAAATTAATCGAGCAAGGTGAAATGAACGCTCAATTGGCAAAATCGATGGACAAAGAATTCCGTCGTTTGTTGCAAGATCGTTTGAATAATGTTCGTCAACATCCACTTCCATATAGACCTCAAGAATTAGAGATCCAATGGAAACAGTTGAAAAGAGGTAAAGAGGCTGATTTCGATGAATCACCAAACACTTCTATTTCAACGACAACAATTGAAGCGGTAGGTCATGCCTTAACAACTGTACCTGACGGTTTCAAACCATTGAAGCAAATTGATAAGCTATTAGCAGAGCGTAAAGAAATGTTCTTCGATAAAAAGGAATTCAACTGGGCAGCTGCTGAATTATTAGCTTATGGTTCGATCTTATTAGATGGTAAAATTGTTCGTTTATCAGGACAAGACGTTCAGCGTGGTACTTTCTCACACCGTCATGCAGTTTTAAATGATGCAGAGACAAATGAGAAATACAATTCACTAGCGAATATCAGCAAATTACAAGGACCTTTCTACATCTATAACTCATTATTATCAGAATATGGTGTGTTAGGATTCGAATACGGATATGCAATGGCTAATCCTAGTTCGTTGACAATTTGGGAAGCACAATTTGGTGATTTCTCAAATGGAGCGCAAACTATGATTGACCAGTTTATTACTTCAGGCGAAAGTAAGTGGGGTAGATCAAATGGATTAGTGATGTTATTACCTCACGGTTATGAAGGTCAAGGTCCAGAACACTCAAATGCTCGTCCTGAAAGATACTTACAATTAGCGGCACAATACAATATCGTAGTAGGTAACTTTACTACTCCAGCTAACTTCTTCCACGCAATCAGAAGACAGTTAACTTGGGACTTCAGAAAGCCATTAATTGTAATGTCTCCTAAGTCAATGTTACGTCATCCGAAGTGTGTTTCTTCAATTGAAGACTTCACAAAAGGAAAATTTGAAGAAGTTTATGATGATGTAACAGTAAAAGATCCTAAGAAAGTAGAAAAAGTACTACTTTGCACGGGTAAAATTTACTACGACTTAATGGAAAGAAAAGAAAGAGATAATCGTGATGACGTAGCCATCGTTAGAATCGAGCAAATTCATCCTTTCCCTGAGAAGAAAGTAAATGCCATTTTAAAGAAATATTCGAAACGTAAGTCATTAAAGTGGGTTCAAGAAGAGCCTGTAAACATGGGTTACTGGACGTTTATTATGAGATCATTCAGAAACGAAGAGGAGTTGATCAACATGAAGTTAGTTTCTCGTAAACCTTCAGCATCTCCAGCAACTGGTTTCCCTAAAGTACATAAGGAGGAATTAGAGCGTATCGTCTCTGTTGCTTTCGATAAAGAGGACCTATAAACATTAAATTATGATTATTAAAGAAGTAGCTTTTAATTCTCCTGAACACGATTTAACAGTAGCATTACGTGATGAGGTTTTACGTAAACCACTTGGGTTAGAATTTTCAAAGGAGGAATTATCAGAAGAGTTCGATAGCTATCACTTAGCAGCTATGAACGACAATGATGAAGTTGTTGCTTGCCTTGTATTAAAACCAATTTCTCCTGAAGAAATTAAAATGAGACAAGTGGCTGTGAGAGAGGATCAGAGAGGAAAAGGCTTAGGCTCTTTAATGGTTCAATTTAGTGAATACTTCGCAATGGATCACGGCTTTCACCTAATGTCACTTCATGCTAGAGAAGTAGCAGAGAAGTTTTATGACGCAATGGGTTATGAAAAGGAAGGTGAGAAGTTTGAAGAAGTAGGAATACCTCATTATAAATTTATAAAAAAATTAGATTAGAACTCTCGCGAGCAATCGCACAAAATATATAATTATGAGCTTACAAATGAACGTTCCAGAAGTAGGTGAATCGATCACTGAAGTAACGGTCGCAAGATGGTTAGTCGAAGACGGAGACACTGTCGAATTGGATGATGTACTTTGTGAATTAGAGTCTGACAAAGCCACTTTCGAATTGGTAGCTGAAGCAGATGGTGTAATAAAAATCGCTGAAGGTGCTGAAGAAGGTGAAACTTTAGAAATCGGTGCTCATTTATGTACAATCGAAGAAAGTGCTGGCGCTCCTAAAAAAGCAGCAGCAACGGAAGAGAAAGCAGCAGCTCCAGCAGCTTCTGAAGGTCCAAAAGCAACAGGTGAAGTTTTAGAAATGGTAGTACCTACAGTAGGTGAATCTATTTCTGAAGTAACAATTGCTACATGGGCGAAAGAGGATGGAGACTATGTTGAATTAGACGATCTTCTTTGTGAAATCGAATCAGACAAAGCGACATTCGAATTAACTGCGGAGGAATCTGGTATCTTAAGAATCGTTGCTGAAGAAGGCGAGACTTTAGAAATCGGTGCTCCAATTTGTAAGATTGAAGTAATGGAAGGTGGTGCTCCAGCGGCAGCAACTTCAGAGGCTCCAGCAGCTTCTACTCCAGCAGCGGCAGTATCAGGTGATACTACTTATGCTACAGGTCATGCTTCACCAGCAGCAGCTAAAATTTTAGCAGAAAAAGGTATTGATCCAAACACAGTAAAAGGTACTGGTGTTGACGGTCGTATTACTAAAGAAGATGCTGAAAAGGCACAGAAGCCAGCTGCAGCTCCTAAGAAATCCGCTCCCAAAGCAACGGAAGCTCCAGCTCCAGTAGCTGCTCCAGGTGAAAGAGTTCAAAGAAGAGAGAAAATGACTGCTCTTCGTAAAACAGTTGCTCGTCGTTTGGTTTCTGTGAAGAACGAAACAGCTATGTTGACTACTTTCAACGAAGTAGACATGAAGCCTGTTATGGATCTTCGTAAGAAGTACAAAGAGATGTTTAAAGACAAGCATGAGATTGGATTAGGTTTCATGTCATTCTTTACGAAAGCTGTAACTGTTGCCTTACAAGAATGGCCAGCAGTAAACGCTTACATCGATGGTAACGAGATTGTATACAATGATTATGCAGACGTTTCTATTGCAGTATCAGCTCCAAAAGGTTTAGTTGTGCCTGTTATCAGAAATGCAGAGTCATTGAGCTTAGCAAACATCGAAAAAGAAGTAAGACGTTTAGCCTTAAAAGCACGTGATAATAAATTGACAATTCCAGAAATGGAAGGAGGTACATTCACGATTACAAATGGTGGTGTATTTGGTTCAATGTTATCAACTCCAATTATCAACGCTCCACAGTCAGCAATCTTAGGTATGCATAACATCGTTGAGCGTCCAGTTGCGATCAACGGAGAAGTACATATCAGACCGATCATGTATGTTGCTTTATCTTATGACCACAGAATCATTGATGGTCGTGAGTCGGTAAGCTTCTTGAAGCGTGTGAAGGAGTTATTAGAAGATCCAATTCGTTTATTATTGGATGTATAAATCTGAATAAACAGACATAACAAATATATATTAGAGGAGTGCTGGAAGTATTTCTGGCATTCCTTACTCTTTAAAAAATACCTTATTAAGGACTAGATATGACATACGACTTAACAGTAATCGGTTCAGGTCCCGGTGGCTATATTGCTGCCATCCGTGCTGCACAATTAGGAATGAAAGTAGCTTTAGTTGAAAAATACTCAACTTTAGGTGGTACATGTTTAAATGTTGGATGTATTCCTTCAAAAGCATTATTGGATTCATCAGAATTATACCATCAAGCAGTTCACCGTTTTGCAGATCATGGTTTAGAAGTTGAAACTCCAAAAATTGACTTTACAAAAATGATTGCAAGAAAGGGCGAGGTTGTAAAACAAACAACTGACGGTATCTCTTTCTTGATGAATAAAAATAAAATTGACGTTTACCAAGGTTTTGGTTCTTTTGTGGATAAAAACACAATTAAAATCGATGGGGAAGAGTCAAAAGTAATCAATACTCAAAAGACAGTTATCGCTACAGGTTCTAAACCAGTAATGCTACCTTTCATCGAGTTTGATAAGAAAAGAGTAATTACATCTACAGAGGCTTTGAAATTAGAAGAAATTCCTAAGCATTTGATCGTTATCGGTGGTGGTGTAATTGGTCTTGAATTAGGTTCTGTTTATGCTCGTTTAGGTGCTGAAGTAACTGTAGTAGAATATGCGGATTCATTAATCCCTACTATGGATGTATCTATGGGTAAAGAGATCCAAAAAGTATTGAAGAAAGAAGGCTTCAAATTCAACTTGAAGACAAAAGTAGAGTCTGTAAAAGTGGAAGGAGAGGAAGTAGTGGTTAAAGCTACTGACAAGAAAGGGAAAGAAGTGGAAATCAAAGGTGATTACTGCTTAGTTTCTATCGGTCGTAAGCCTTATACAGATAAATTAAACTTTGAAGCTATCGGTGGTAAAATGGACGATCGCGGAAGAATTGACGTAAATGAAAATTTACAAACTTCTGTTGAAGGTGTTTATGCTATCGGTGATGTGATCAAAGGTGCAATGTTAGCACACAAAGCAGAAGAAGAAGGTGTATTTGTAGCTGAACATATGAATGGTCAAAAACCACATATCAATTACAAATTAATTCCAGGTGTTGTATATACTTGGCCAGAAGTTGCTTCTGTAGGTTATACTGAACAAGAACTGAAAGAGTCTAAACGTGCTTACAAGGCAGGTTCATTCCCATTCAGAGCTTCAGGTAGAGCGAGAGCATCAATGGATATCGATGGTTTGGTGAAAGTATTAGCTGATAAGGAAACAGACGAAATCCTTGGTATGCATATTATCGGTCCAAGAGCGGCAGATTTGATTGCAGAAGGTGTTGTAGCAATGGAATACAGAGCTTCAGCGGAGGATGTTTCAAGAATGTCACATGCTCACCCAACTTACTCTGAGGCAATCAAAGAGGCTTGTTTGGCAGCAACAGGAGATAGAGCATTAAATATGTAATAGATCCTTAGGATAAATATAAAAGGGAAGTAGTAGACTAATTAAGTTTATTACTTCCCTTTTTTTTGTAAATATTAGATCGGTCAAAAGTGAGTGATTTTCTATTTCACTTTATTCCATCTTTGATTTTAAGTCAGAACTCTTATAAGAAAATAAATTCGTAATATCTCTATCGATTAGTATTATGAACGATGGATAAAATCATTATTTATATCGTATAGTCTTTTATGTGGAGATTAACTGTTAAAAATTATATATGTAGTTAATAAATTCTGATGAATTATTGCCTAAAACTAAACTAGAATGTTGTTTAATTTTTAATTTATCTTCATAACTAAAACATTGATTTGTTAACAAATTAATGATATAATTTGAATAATCTACAAGAAATAATAAAAATTTCTCCAAATTTTCAGCACATGTAAACTCTATTTCTTCTGATTTATAATTTGTAAGTAAATATTCATCAGCTTTTAAAAGTATAATACTTTCATTGCTTTTAGAAAGGCAAAGTTTCATGTGATCAATTTCACCAAAAATTAAATAATTATCAGATTCTTCTATATCCTCATAAAATATAAAATTACCCATACCAAAATTACTTGCATCGTATGCATAAATAAAATCTTTTAAGAGATTTCCTGTTTCCTCATGCTTTTTAGTTAAACTCCAAATTTCTAAGGTGAACTCTGATTCTTCATCATCTTCTGTATAAAAATACATTTGTTCTAAATTTGGTAAACTACTTACTATTTTCTCACTTATTTCTGATAAAAATGATTTCTCCATTTTAAAAATATGGTTTTGATTGAAATTATAATGTATTACTTTATTAGTATACAATTCTATAGATAGAGTGAAATCCCCAAAGTAGGAGAATCTAGTAATGTATTAAAATTGAAAAAGTCATTTCTGAAATCTTTTTCATAACCTGTTATTTTTGCATTAATAGTTGAATAGGAGAGATCAAATAACGTTAAATTCATGCTAAACTTTTTTGAAAAGAAATATAAGAAACCAATATTTCCACCCACTAAAAAAGTAGAATTCTTATCAAAATTAACTTCCTCGATAAATAAACCATATGCTACATAAGGTTGAGTGTAAATATAAAACTTGTCTTGAATAGGAAAATGTATTCTTGTAAATGCACCAAACATCAAGTTGTTTTTCTGTAATGAAGTTTCATCTACAATAATATTTTCATTGCTCGTTGCATATTCTATATAGCCACCTAATGCAATTTTTGGTGTTAGCATAATTCCCACAGAAGGCCTAATGCTGAATGAAGTTGTAGTTTGACTTTCTCCAGAAACAGTAGTAGTTGTACTCGTAAAATTAAAAGTACCATCTAAAAGTAAAGTTCCTTTCTCTTGAGCAATTAAAAATCTTATGTTGAAATATAATAAACTAATTATCAGAAGGATGAATTTCATATAAAAAAATTAGATTAAACAGATGCTTAAAGGTAGTAAGTATTCAATGATTTACGAATGAAAAATTATTACAAATTTAAGTACTATACCTTATGACATTATCGAATTGATATTGTTTTCTAAAATAAATATATGATCTCTAAAAAGTCCATATCCTTGAACGTTTTGTCCATTTCCTTCCAATTTCAACCTACTACATTTGTATCATAAGGTTAAAAAAAAGAAACACTTTTAGCCTTGAAGAAATAAACTTTTAACACAGATCAATATTAACCCATTATCATGAGAAATTTTAAAATTAACACGATTGAATCAGCTCCTGAAGAAAGTAAAGCATTATTAGAAGGTAAGCAGAAAAGTTATGGTTTTATTCCCAATTTATCTGCAACAATGTCTGAGTCACCTCAGTTATCTTTAGCATATGATAATTTACATACTGCTTTTGTTAACTCATCTTTTAATAATGAAGAATTAACAGTAATATGGCAAGCAATTAATGTAGAAAACGAATGCCATTATTGTGTTCCGGCACATACTGCAATCGCAAATGCAATGAACATTGACCCTGCAATTACAGAAGCCTTAAGAAATGAAACAGTATTACCTAATGAAAAATTAGAGGCTCTAAGAACTTTTACTGTAGCAATGGTAAAAGAAAGAGGCTTTGTGAGTGATGCTCATTTAAATGCTTTCTATGCTGCAGGTTACACACAAAGAAATGTATTAGATATAATTTTAGGTTTAGCCCAAAAAACGATCAGCAACTATACAAATCATGTTGCTCAAACACCACTAGATTCCGCATTCCAACCATTTGAATGGACAAGAAAAGAACTAGCCGTATAGATGAACAAACAGAGAGAAAGAGGGGTGATAGTATTTATCACCTCTTTTTGTATTTTATGGAGATAATTATATTTGCAGTATGAAAAAAGAAGAGGCGATTAGTTTTGTATATAATGGAAGACCATTAATTGAGAAAGTAAAGATTGAAGTACCTTATAAAAAGGAAAGAGTCTTCCAAAATGAAGGTTGTTTCCTATATATGAAAGATGCTCACATCAAATTACATTCTTCTCAAGATAATGTAGAGGTGAAAATCAAAGAAGCCATTCTTTTGAGGTGTGATACTTACTTTTTGGAATTTTTAAAAGCTCAAAAAGAAAAAGACAGTGTAGAAGTAATTGCAGTACACTTGTATCCTGAGTTATTGAAAAAATTATATATCAACGAATTACCTAAACTTTTTGAGAAGAAAAATACCAATCCAAAAACGAAAATAGTTGAAGATGAAATTCTCATTTCAAGATTTATTGATTCCTTAGAATTTTACTTTGATAATCCATCTTTAGTGAATGATGATCTGTTGGAATTAAAAATTAAGGAATTGATATTATTATTGATACAAACTAATAATGTGGACTCTGTATTAGAATTAGTCAATGACCTTTATTCACCTAGAACAACACAACTCAAAAAGGTGATAGAACTACATGCTTTTTCAAACCTATCTGTAGAGGATCTAGCCAAAATGTGTAACATGAGCTTATCTTCTTTTAAAAGAGAATTTCAAAAAGCTTATGATGAAACACCTTCAAAATATATCTCGACGCAACGAATTTTTAAAGCAAAAGAACTCTTAAAGAAAACAGAGATGCCAA
Source organism: Flammeovirga sp. AWQ4_249 (assembly GCF_056161045.1). Classification (NCBI taxonomy): domain Bacteria; kingdom Pseudomonadati; phylum Bacteroidota; class Cytophagia; order Cytophagales; family Flammeovirgaceae; genus Flammeovirga; species Flammeovirga sp. AWQ4_249. Next base: position 201,437 of record NZ_JBSWYJ010000004.1, on the reverse strand, counting down.
TAAATGAGATTGCTTATGATTTAGGATATAATGATCCATTATATTTTACAAGAATATTCAAAAAAAAAGAAGGTGTTTCTCCTTCTCGATATAGATCTGATAGCCTTAAAATATCTCTTTAAAGTATTTGATTATCCTACTTAGTTCAATTTTCTCATCGTAAATTCTCAAGGTATTTATTAAATTCATAACGTACTTTCATAGGTTGTTTATTCGATTTTTTCGTTTTTTACTTTAATTTTTTTCTTAAAGTTGAGTACAAACTTTGAAATCGTTCCTTTACTAAATAAATGATCTACTTACTTATGAATTATTTAACTATGAGAAAAGTCTATTTATTTTCGCTCTTATTCTTTTGTTCGCTTATTTTTTCTTGTTCAAGCGAAAGTGACGATACTGTAAACCCAAATACAAATGCAGGAAATCAAAATCAGAATTCAAATAATGATGACGATGATGATACTACTGAAGAAGAAGATCCCCTTGCTGTTTATCGTAAGATTTATGCTGCCTCTGATATTTATATCGATGGTGAATTTGTCGTAATTGAAGTGGATGGTTTACCTGATCACGGAAGTCCATATTATCAAGATACAGAGTGGAGTGAACGTTATGAAGCATATAACTCTCAGGATTTTAGGCTAAACCCTAATAGAATTTCATCATTCGACCGTGTAGTGAAGATACCGTTAAATCCAGAGGAAGCTTCTAATCATCAATCTACCTCATTAGGAACAATGGGTATTGCTGTTAACGGTGTGTCATTTTATAATCAATATGCAGGTCCTAATGATCAGCCTCTGACTAATGAAATTTATAGTTTTGATCAATATAATGGTCACCCTCAACAGTCAGGTGAATACCATTACCATATTGAACCGTCTTATTTAACAGCACAAGATTCAATTGGAAATGAAGGGTTATTAGGCTTTTTACTCGATGGCTTTCCTGTTTATGGTCCTTATGAAAATGGAACGGCGGTGACGAATGATGATTTAGATGATTATCATGGTCATGAACATGCTACGGAAGATTATCCTGATGGCATTTATCACTATCATATTACTGCAGAAGATCCTTATATCAATGGAAATGGCTATTATGGAACACCCGGTACTTCGACAAACTAGTCTATTTTTATTCTTCTTATTCTTGTTTTCATGTACAAATAAACATGAAAACAAGAATGTCTATCTATTTGAAACTGTTTATGCAAAAGATGTAGAATCTAATTCTTCTAGAGGTATTTTTTATGTCAATGGTCATAAATTTACTGGAAGTATTTATTGGACTTATCCCAATGGCATTGATACATTAAGAGTTAGAAGATATGTGGATGGAAAGAAAGAAGGACAATGGTCAAGATATTATCCCAATAATGTAATAGAAGATTTACGCTTTTATCATTCAAGTCAAAAAGTTGGTGAACAAATAGGATATTTTCCTAATGGGAAAATTCATTTTGTAAATCATTTTGAAAATGATGTTTATGAAGGCAATGCCAAAGAATGGAATATTCATGGCTTGTTAATTAAGGATCAAAACTATAAGAAAGGTCAAGAGGAAGGAAAACAACAGGTGTGGTATAATAATGGGAAAATCAAAGCGAATTATATCATGAAGGAGGGAAGGAGATATGGCCTTTTAGGAACAAAAAATTGTATCAATGTATCTAATGAAACTTTTTAAAAGTATAGGTTTTGGAGTTGTGGTATTTGTCTTAGGAAGTTGTACGACTTCAGAGAAAAAACTGCCTTTTTATAATACACCTGATTTTACCCCTCATTTTCTATCTTCAGACACAGAAATAGAGCAGAAGATATCTCATTCAATTGCAGATTTTAAGATGAAAAATCAGTACAATGAAACGATTACACAAGAAATCATTGAAGGGAAGATTCATGTAGCAAATTTTATCTTTACAAGTTGTGGGAGTATCTGTCCAGTAATGACAGAAAATATGAAAATTGTGGATGATGAATACGCAGAGGATGAGAATGTGAAGCTAATGTCTTATACTGTGACACCTTGGATTGATAACGTAGATGTTTTACATGAATATGTCAATGCAAAAGATATTACTTCTAAAAATTGGCATTTTCTGACAGGTTCAAAAAGTGAAATTTATCAATTAGCCCGACAGTCTTATTTTGCAGAGGAAGACTTAGGTTTTACAAAAGATAGTACTGAATTTTTACATACTGAACATTTTATTTTAGTGGATCAAAATAAGAAAATAAGAGGGATTTATAATGGTACATTAAAATTGGAAATGAGACAGTTGGTAAAAGATATTGCGACACTAAAAGAAGAAGCCTAAACTTTCATGTTTAGGCTTCTTGTTAATCAAAATGTATAACCGATTTGTACCACAAACCGCAGTCCTGCAGTCCAGGTTCGGAAATTACCATCATTACTAATTTCTTCTCCTTCTAATAACCCTTCTAAACCAGGATATTTTTCGAGTAATCCATCTCTTACTTCTTCTAGTATGTCAGCTTCTTCTGGAATATGTAAATCACTATTGATCTTCATTTTTCCATGGTAAATACCATATCCTGGGCCAATCATAATTAGATCAATTGCCAATCGTTTTTTTACGATAAATTGATAGCCAAGCTCTAATCCGATATTAAAAATCGTTAGACTTCCTCTGATTTTTGTATCAGATGTACCTGGTGCAACTGGTTGTCCACCAATACTATCTAAGGAGATATCATTTCTTAGATTATAACTATAATAGGTGAAATATGGACCCCAATATAATCCATCAGGAGCAAAACCTCTGTTTCTTTTCTTAAAATAACGTCGATAATCAGCAGCAATACTGAACCCTTTATTTTCAAAGTCCTTAGCAGTACCATTACTCAAATTAAGACTAATAATTTTAGGAAAGGCTAACCATCCCGCATTTAAGGATACAGATTGGAAATCACTAATTCTTCTTTCATATCCAAAAACATAATTGCCTTCTCCCCATAAAAGATAAGGTGTTAGATTAAACCTCACGACGTTTTTTTTCATCATTGTTTTTGTTGAATCATGAACGTATTCCGGAGGATCTGAAAAGGTCTTTTTTTGAGCAAAAGTAGTATTAAGAATAAGAAAGATTGAAAAGAGTAAAAGATAGGTTTTTTTCATTTTTTGAGCTTAAAGTAATTCTATATTGAATTTACTCTTTTATTAGTAAAGATACTAATTCTATTAACCCAAAATCTAAAACTGCACCAATTGGTAATCCAAGGAAGAATCCATATATAATTAATCTCCTAAAATACATACCTGCGAACCCATAAAATAACTCTTCAATCTTAGCAGGATCCATTTCGTTTATTTCGGTGACTACCATGCCTTTGAAGTCAATAGTTCGAATTAAGGAGGCAGTATGTGGCGATGCAGCTTTCATTAAACCGTCTAATACTTTAGAAAGAAGGTAATTTTTGGTCTCTCGAGTTAGACATTTATTAAAGTCATTCAAGAATAGTGTAGAAAACTCTTTAAGTAACTGTTCAATCACTTCTCGATTTTGGACATTTTCAAGAGACTTGGCAATTCCTTTTTCAGCATCATATACTAATTGTTCATGATTGATAATATTTTTGATGCCATTTTGTTCAAGGTGTTGTGCAACTTCAAAGGCGATACTACTAATGAGCTTTTGTGATGACCTCGATTTAAGAATTACATCAAAAGTACTTTCAATTCCTTCTTTTAATTGATCTTCACTTGCATGTTTAAAAATCTCATTGACCTTTTTAGAAAGGATGATTTTTTTAGTAATCTGTTTAATGATCTTTGAAAGATCGGTAATGATTAAATCTCTTTTTTCATCATTATTTAATTGATCTGTAATGTGATTTCTTACTATCGTAATTTCTGGAGCAAGGTTTTTACTGAGTTGTTCATATAATTCCGTTTCAGTAATGTCACCTACACTAAGTATATTTTCAATTTTAGACTCAAAAATTTCATCGACTATTCTATTCAATACAAATTGGACACTCGTCAATAATCGTTGATTGCGTAATAGTCCAAGAATAGTTTCTTTAATTGGCTCATTATTGATGGCAACATTTAAGTCTTTAATCTTCGTTTGACGAGATATAATTGAGATTTTATCTTGAATCTTTTTAGTGATATCAGGCAGACCTCTCAAAAGAAGATCTGGAATTTTTTTATCAGTTAAAGCTAAAGTTGTGCGCTTGATATTTCCTTCGTATAAAGATGCAATTCTACGTTTTTCTACCACGGCAGCGTACACATCATCCGCAATTTTTTCATTATTTTCCTTTAAATGATGAATTACTTTTCCGATTAATTGTTCAACGATTTGAATACTGTTGGCTTGAAGTGCTTCATACGGTTTACCTCCAAACAAAGTACGAATAGGTTGTTCTTTATTCGAGATGTTGACCATTTGTTTCTCAAAGAATTCCAATAATTTAGATTGAAATTCTTCTTTTTCAATTTCTTTAATGAGTAGGTGCCAAATACTTTCCTTTATTTTCAATTTATTGTCACTGAAAATAGGAATTTCATTTAATGATAAGGTTCTATATTCAATTAATTTATCACGATAGATTTTCTTTAATTCATGGAACAATTCATCCTTCAAAATCCATTGATGAGCATTGTCTAATTGTCTGCTTAATATTTGTTTTACAGACTCAAACATTTGATCAATAAACTTATCAGAAATAGCGTCATCAAGCATTAAGTCATTATTTAATAATTCAATGACTTTATTAGTTAGAAATTTTGATAAAGTATCATAAACAGCGTCTCTATGAGCATAATCTACAAATTTTGTTTGTAATGATGCTACCGGAAAAGTATCGATTTTGACTAACTCTTCTTCTAATTTTTTAGCAAAACGCTGGGCATATTCATGACGCTTTTCGTAAAGATTTTCAGAAAAAGAACTACTTACTCGGTTAGATAAACCTTCTTTTTCAGTTTCTAAAAGTATATCTAATGTTCGGTAATCTGTATCAACAAACGTTTTATAAATACTCTCTTTTAGAGAAGAAAGTTTACTTTGAATATCATTGCCAATAGATTCTTCATTTAGAAGTTGTTGCCCCACAAAATTACCCATATTATTGGCGAAATTTTCTTTATTTGCAGAAACCACACTTGGAGTAAATGGAATCTTCATTCCTAAGAAATATTTGGCAGTGTAAGGTCTGAAAATCATTTTAATAGCAATCCAATTCGTTGCTAATCCTGTCACACCATATACTGTTACAATACCGAGCCCTAAAGTTAAAGGAGTCTCACCAAAATGAACAAAAGCCGTTAGACCGCCAGCAAGTGCACCAAGAAAGGCCCCAAAGTAAGTAATTGGCTTCATGTTTTCACCCATAAAACCTTTTACCATCTGCGGAAGTTGCTGATGTTTATTTTGAAGATTATCTGCAACGATTCTACTTACTTGTCCTTTTAAAAGACGGTTAATATTTCTGTCAATATACCCAATGATTCCCTTCGTTAATTTTCGAGGAAGTGAAGCACTATTTTGAGCTATTTTTACTAAATCATGAATTGGGCGTTTTTTACCTTTTTCAAATTCTTCTTTTGCAAATGAAATGGAAAGTCTTTTGAGTTTAGGTGTCCATTTTTCAATGGTATTTGTATTAATGAATCGAGAAAAAGGTTTTTGATCTGTTTCTTTTTCTATCAATTGCTCTAATCCTTTTGATAGCCCAATTTTTTCATTGGTGATTAACTTTTGAGAATATTCTTCAGCTCTATGTCCAAAGTTTTCAATAGTTTGACCTGTAAATAAAGAATAAAGAGGCTGGTCTTTCATTCTCTCTAAGCGATCAATGACAATCTTTTTCCCTTTTTCTGTAGATTTTTTTTGATATAAAAACTTAGAGATTAACTGTTCATCAATTAAAAAGTTGACCAATTTGGAAAGATCTCTATGCTGACGATCAGAAGACCAGATACTTTCGATTTTTCTGTCCATAATGGAAGACATCGATTTAGCACCTTGTCCTAAAAGTTTTTCATCAATCAACGTCTTTAATAAAGCATGAACGGTATTAATGATTCCTTTTTGATCAAATTTTTTGACAAGCGATCCAATGCTATTTTTCTTTAGATAATTCAGCATAAATTCAGCGCCTTGTTCTGCTAGAGCTGCTGAATTTTCTTTCGCTTTTTGATTATTGGCTATATGAATGATTTCATCCACCACTTTGAAACGCTCACTGACACTATCTACAAAAAGACTCATCAGCCAACGGCCTATAAAAGAAGATTCTTCCTCAAATGCTTCATTGACCAAATGATTGATTTCTTTTCTATTCTCCTGAATCCATTCTACCACTGCATCCAAAATAATTGGAATGTTAGTACGTAGAAATTTCTCAAAGCTCTCACCAATAGCGGGAGGAAGGATATCAAAAATAGTGGTCTCTTCATGACGGATCACATCAATCAAAATATTGATTAATCGTTTGATTGGTGCATTTTCACTTGGATCTTGAAGTTCTTTGTCTAAAATTCGATGAACTTCAATAGCGATATTTTTATGATCTCCACTTCCTAATAGTTCAGAAAGACTCTTTTGGGAAATACTCTCACTTAATGCTTTGATCAAGTCATCACTTTCTATTAATTTTAAGAAGCGATCAATAAAATCATTCAACGGCAACTCATCATTTTTGATAGAATCGTGTAATTCATCAAAAAAATCACCGGAATATAAACCCACAGCATCAAATAAAATAGGGGAGATAACATTTTTTACTTGTTCTCTTTTGAATTCATGCCATACATCATTGGTAAAAATCTCAATCAGTTTTTCTTTTTGAAGAATAGCAACAATAAGTTCGAATGCTCGATCACAAATATATCTGATTTGTTGTGTTGAGGTAAAATCAGAAATTAATGTATTTTCTAATAATCCCTCTAAACCTACACGAATTGTATTTTTAGCTTGATCTTCTAATAAGGCAAGAAATCGGTCGATCGATGTGTCTATTTCAGGTATTTGTCCAATAAGGTCACTTTCAGAAAATTCATTTTTGAGATGTGATTCAATGAATTCCGATAACATTGTGAACAAAGCATCTTGAAATGCTTCTTTTTTTACTTCTTCACTAATATTGTCATGACGAATGATCTCAGACTCTACAAGTTGACTGATGTTTTGGATAAATTCTTCTTTCGTTTGTTCAACAATACTAGGAATACCCAAGACTTTCTCGAATAGCATTCTTAAAGCCAAGTCATTTGTAGTGTATCCAACAACGGAACCCGAAAATATTTTTAATAGAATTTCACCGATCATATATTTAAAGCAACCCCTAATTAAGTTGCAGATATTGTGCTTGTTATGGTTAATTTGTAGACTAAAAATTAAATAAGTAACACTTAGTCTATTGATTTATCTATATAAATATAAACAAAAATGGGAGATCATCACTAGGGAAATCTCATTAAAAAAGGATTTGATCTCATGGAATAAAAAAAATCATTCGAAATCAAACTTTCTTGCAATTTTACACTGTATTCGTTATAGATTCCTTATTGTGTTACGAAATAATTGTTAAAACTGTTGTCTTGATCCTATTTGAATTAAGTTAAATTCTTGATAAAGAATCTTTATTTAACATGATATTATCCATTTAGATGGTTTTACCAAAGAATGTAAATGTAGTTTTTACAATTGATGATCGATTTTTAATTAATTTTTATGGGAGTGTAAAATGTAAACAAATGTTTTTATTTGTTAAAATGTGACTCTAAAGTGATGATATTGTACAAAACTGATAAGTGTCATTCTTACTTTCTAAAATCTAAATCTATATTGCATACGGTTTAGGATTTTAAGTGACAAGAATTGAAGTATTATTCGTCCTCTCAATTTTTTGAAACAAACTGGTCTACTTAAAAACTATTTATATTAACAATTTTGACTCTATACGATGAGTGAAACTATAGAAAAAACGGTTGTGAACGACGTTCAAACAAAACAGAAAAACAACACAGGCCCATTCTTAATAATGGTAGGCTTGATGTTCGTAGTTGGTTTCTTAACAGTAGTAAACCAACAATTCCAAGCTCCTCTACAAGAGGCATTGCTTTCAGAAGCAGGTAGTTTACAAAATACATTAGCTACTTTTATTACTTTTGCCTTTTTTATGGGTTATCCTACAATGGGTAGTATCGCTTCTTCTTGGGTAGACAATAAAGGTCATAAGACAACTTTAATTAGAGGTCTTGTTATGCTTGTAATTGGTCTTGGTATCGAAGCATTATCTGCTAAGTTTGCGGATCTTCCATCAGTAGCAATTGGTGAAGGTATGGTTCCTCAAGCATTCTTTATTTTCCTATTAGGTTCTTATGCTTTAGGTTGTGCATTGGCTGTTTTACAAACTGTGATCAATCCATTTATCGCTGTTTGTGTTGTACCAGGTACATCTTCAGTAACTAGACTTAGTATTGCAGGTGCTTTAAACTCAATCGGTACGACTATCGCTCCAATTTTTGTAGCAAGTATCATTTTCGGTGGAGTAGCTCCTCAAGTAGCTCAAATCTTATTACCACTATCTATCCTAATGGGTGTTCTTATTGCAGTAGCAGTAGTTTTAGGTAAAATTGAATTACCTAACCCAATGGCATCAGATGATGGAGAGGAAGTTGATCCTTCAACATTAACAAAATCAATATGGAGCTTCAAACACTTAACTTTAGGTGTTATTGCAATCTTCGTTTACGTAGGTGCAGAAGTTGCAGTAGGTTCAAATATCGTATTACACGCAAAGCAAATTGGTTTACCAAAAGAAACATATGCTTTAATGGCTACTTTATACTGGGGATCTATGTTAGTAGGTCGTTTAGGTGGTTCTGTTTTAGCTAAAGTTCCAGGTCAAACACAATTATTAGTAACTGCAGCAGTAGCATTAGTATTAACAGTTGCTGGTATGTTAACACAACAATTATGGTTATTAGTAGGTATTGGTCTAATGCACTCTATCATGTGGGGTGCAATCTTCGCTTTAGCGATTGATAAATTAGGTCCTTATACTGCTAAAGGTTCAGGTGCATTAATGATTGGTGTAGCAGGTGGTGCTATTCTTCCTTGGTTACAAGGTGTAAGTGCTGATGCTTTAGGTGATTGGCAAATGACTTGGGCTATTGTAATCTTATGTGAAGCATACTTAGTTTACTACGCTTTAGTAGGTTATAAATCAGACGATGTTGAGGCTTAATTAAAGTTTTAACATTGGCAATGAACTCCCTTATATTCAATTATGAGGGAGTTTTTTATTTATAGATTTAAATGAACCACATTTAATAGGCATTAAAAAAAGCCCGTTCTATAAGATCGGACTTTTCCTCATTCTGTAACTGATGAACTATTGTGCTATCTATTATACTCTACCTTTTTCGATAATTTGTTTTAGTTATTCCTAGGTTTAACAGGAATGATCTCTACTTGAATATGAACATGTTACAAATTTACATTCATTTAGGGTTGTGCACATTGGATAAATACCTAATTGTCATAGGTAAAATACCTATTTATGCCTTTTTAAGGTGTTTAAGGGCACAAAAAAAGGGTGAATTACTCACCCTTAACCTCTAAGTTGTATTTCTTGATATAAAAAATCGAGTACTATTATGCTTTTAAATCTTCAAATAACTTGTGTTTAATTGCATACATTACAAGTCCTGCAACATTTCTCTGCCCTGTTTTATCCAATAAATTACGCTTATGTGCATCAACAGTTCTAGGAGAAATATATAATTTTTCGGAAATCTCTTTGTTTGAACATTGCTCTATTATCAAACGTAAAACTTCTTTTTCTCTAAGGGTTAAGACAAAATGAGCATCATTGGCATTAGCTTCTTTTGCTTCTGTTTCTTTGTAACTTGTAATAATATTTTTAGTGGCAGAAGAACAATAATAACTATCTCCAGCGATCACTGCTCGAGCAGCTTTAAGAATCTCTTCTTCTGTACAATCTTTGAAAAGATAGCCATCTGCACCTGCATTGACCATATTTTTGATGTATTCACTATCCATCATCATGCTCAAAGCAATGACTTTTATTTCAGGAAAGGTTTCCTTAATTTTTTTAGTTGCACTAATGCCATCCATACCTTTCATCGATATATCCATAAAAATAAGATCTACATCCATAGCATATAAAGCTTTGAAAGCACGTTCACCACAATCAGCTTCTGCTATGACTTCAAAATCATCACAATTCTTAAAATAAGAACGAATTCCATGTCGAATTACACTGTGATCGTCAACTAATAAAATTTTGGTTTTCATAATAAATAGCTTTTGTAATTTCTTGGATTAATTAGTGAATGTTTTTAGTTCGATAATTACACAAGTTCCATAATTAGCGGAAGATTCAATCTCTATAGTTCCGTTAATTGAATTGATTCTATCTTTCATACTCTGTAGTCCTAGTCCTTTTTTTGCATTGGCTAACGTTTTTTCGACATCAAAACCTTCACCGTTATCTTCAATCATGAGTGTGATCTGATCTAGATTCTGGTTTAATGAAATAGATACTTCACTTGCATTACCATGCTTAAAGGCATTATGAATCGCTTCTTGAGTAACTCTTAATAAAATATGTTGTTGGGCAAAAGAAAGTACATTCTGATCCATTTTATGGAAGAAATTGACCTTCTTCAGTTGTAAAGTTTGGTAGGTATCTACAATTTTTCCAATAGAACCAATAAATCCCAGTTTTTCAATAGAAGTAGGCATAATGTTGTGAGCGATATTTCGCCCTTCCTTTGTGGCATCTCTTACTTGTTCACGTATCCTTTTGAGAACATTAATTTGTTCCTCATTTAATGTTGCCGTATTTTTAATAAATTCATCTAACTGGTATACAGAAGCAGTCAATGTCTGTCCTAAACCATCATGAATTTCTTTTGCAAAACGTTCTCTTTCCTTGTCCTCAGTTTGAAGAACAGCCTTTTGAATATTATCACTATGGTTTTTGAAGAAGGTAATATCGGAATGTTTTCCAATAACACGGATTACTTTTCCATTGACATCTTTTTGAATTGCCGCTTTGAGAAGTACCCAAATAATTTTTCCATCTACATCTAACATTCTGAAAATGGATTGAAAACCGTCTTTTATAAGAATATCCCTTTGCAAGGTTTTAATTGTATTGGGTCGGTCATCAGGGTGAATGAGATTCAATAAAGTAGAAATATCACCTTCACTCTCATTTTTGTCCATACCCAACATTTGATAAAAGGCTTTCGAATAATGTACTTTTCTCGTTACATGATTCCAATCCCAAATGCCTTCTTTTGATGCTTCAAATGAAAGTCTCTGTCTTTCCTCGTTTTCAAGAAGTGCTAGTGTGTCATTGGCGGAATTTTCAAGATTTAAAGGAAGGTCAGAAAGTAAAGAAACGTCCTTTTCATCTTTTATTTTTCCTTTTAGAATTTCATTCAATGATTTAGCCTGTAAAAGGGCGTGCAATTTCTTTTCGTTTGTCAAAAGATCAGTGACCTTTTTCTTCAAGCGTATGACTTCACGAGCGTTGTCTTCATTGTTTTGATGGTCCAATTCAAACGAAACCCAGATGTAATATGTATTGAATTTCGTTAAAGAAATGGAATGCGTTTTATGACTTTTCTGATGTAAAAGTTGACCAGACCAAGAATTGTTGTCTGAGGTTAATACTTTAGGTGTTTTGTCTTTTAGGGTACCAAAGTCGTAATACTGATGAATAGAAGGGAAAGATTTGTCCCTTTTGTTCGTACTCAATACTTTGCCTAAATCGTCTAGAATAGCAATAAATAGCAATTGATTGAAGATATAATCGTGTAATTCTTCAATCCTTAAAGGTGCGTTTTTATTAGATTCGTGGGCAGTCATACATTCAAAAAAAAGGGTCGTAATAGTAATTAGGTTTATATAAATTTACTATTAATCCTTCTCTTTTGAAAGAGGAATGTATGATCTGCTTAGTTATTAAAGAAACTTGGCATTAATGTGAATTCAGGGATTTCAACATCAAATAATGTATCATCCTCAATTTTTTTCATAATATAAGAACCAGACATTTTACCACATGGTGACGGGAAATGACAGCCAGAATTGTACTCAAAACTTTGACCTGGAATTAAGATAGGTTCTTTTCCAACAACACCTTTTCCATTGACAACATTTCGAACTTCACCAGTGATGTCATTAATCTCCCAGTTTCTTTTCAGTAGCTGAATCTTGTTAGCACTTAAGTTTTCAATCTTAATTTTATAACTAAAAACATAGTGTCTTCTAGAGGGATCGGAATACTCTGGAAGGTAGAAAGTTTCTACACTTACCTTGATTCCTTCTGTAATTGCAATTTCCATAGTAGATTATAATTCGTGTTATTCCTAACTAATATAATACATAAAGGTTTACTTATTAGTGATTTATGTTTTCTTTTAAACTTTTTTATGTAAGTGCTTATATATTTTTAATCCAATTTCTTGTATTTATATAAGTACTTATATAAATTTGATCAAAACTTAAGCGCATGGATTTTTATCAATCAGCGGGAACTTTGGTTTTGGGAAGTAGGCTAAGAAGAATAGGGGAAAGGTTTCTCTCTGAAGTTGCGAAAGTCTATGAAACAAAAGGAATTGAATTTGATCCTTCATGGTTTCCGGTTTTTTATTTACTCGACGAAAACAAAAAAATGTCGTTGAGAGCAATTGCTGATCAATTAGGAGTCAGTCATTCTGCAGTAAGTCAATTGACCACTGCATTGATGAAAAAAGAGCTTCTTTTGATGGAAAAAGACAAAAATGATGGAAGAAAACGTCTCATTTGTTTGACTTCGAAAGGAGAAGAATTAGTGGAAAGTAGTAAACCAATTTGGTCTTCTATCCAACAAGCAATGAAAGAGATCAGCAAAGAAAATGAATGTCAAATTTTAAGAGAATTAAGCATTCTTGAAAGTTCTTTAAAAGAGAAATCATTATCTGAACGCGTATTAGATAATTTAGATAAATAGATACATAGTACAAAGTACTTACCACATACTAATCACATAATACTAACATGGGAAAAATATTCAAATATGGTATTGATCACTTAACGGTGAACACTGCATTGGATATTGCTAGAGGAAAAATCTCTGGCGTTTTAAATAATACAGCGAAAGATAAAGTACTGAAAAGTCAAGCCGCTGTTCAAGAAATTGTAGACAAAGGAGATGTTGTCTATGGTGTAAATACAGGCTTTGGACCTCTTTGTACAACCACAATTTCTGAAAAAGATACTTCTACTTTACAACACAAGATTTTACAAAGCCACAGTGTTGGTGTAGGTGAAGCCATTCCAAAAGAAGTTTCAAAAATCATGTTGATCACTAAAGTACATGCTTTAGCGCAAGGATTTTCAGGGATCGCTTTAACTACATTGGAAAGAATCATCTGGCATATCGAAAAAGATATTGTACCAATGGTTCCTGAAAAAGGTTCTGTGGGTGCATCAGGTGATTTAGCTCCTTTATCTCACTTATTCTTGCCACTTATTGGTTTAGGTGAAGTATATGATGAAAAAGGAAATAAGGCTTTAGCATCTGATGTCTTGCATCGTTTAGGTGTGAAATCTCTTCAACTAGGACCAAAAGAAGGTTTAGCTTTAATTAATGGTACACAATTTATTTTGGCACATGCTGTAAAGGTAGTGGAGAAATTAGCCAATGCATTGGATACTGCAGATATCATTGGAGCGATGTCATTGGAAGGTTTAATGGGTTCAGCAAGACCATTTGAAGCAGCTTTACATCAAATCAGACCTTACAAAGGAACACGTCATGTAGCCTCAAGATTACATAATATGCTACAAGGATCAGAAATATTAGGTTCTCATGTGGATTGTGACCGTGTGCAAGATCCTTATTCATTAAGATGTATGCCTCAAGTGCATGGTGCTTCAAGAAATGCTTGGTTACACTTAAAAGAAATGGTAGAGGTGGAGTTAAACTCTGTGACAGATAACCCTATTATTTTAGATGCTGATAATGCTATTTCAGGTGGTAACTTCCATGGACAGCCATTGGCAATTCCATTAGATTATGCAGGTGTTGCTGCTGCTGAATTAGGAAACATCGCTGACCGTAGAAACTACATGATGATTGAAGGTCGTTTTGGTCTTCCAAAGTTATTGATGGCAGATGTTGGATTGAACTCAGGATTTATGATTCCTCAATATACATCTGCAGCTTTAGTGACTGAAAACAAAACATTATGTTTCCCGGCTTCAGCTGACTCAGTTCCAACTTCATTAGGTCAAGAAGATCACGTATCAATGGGTTCTGTTTCTGGTCGTAAAACTTTACAGATCATCAAAAACCTTGAGCAGATACAAGCTGTTGAATTATTATACGCAGCACAAGCATTGGACTTTAGAAGACCATTAAAATCTTCTCCAATCATTGAAGCTGCTCATGCTTATGTTCGTGAAAGAGTATCACATGCTGATGAAGATAGAGTATTAGCGTATGACATCAAAGCAATGCACGATATCATCGAAAGTGGTGCATTAGTTCGCATTTCTGAAGAAGTAGCGAAGAAGGAAAAAATCAACTTAGAAGGGGAATTCAAAGCAGAATTCACTTACTAAATTTTATGTTTCAAGTGTTTAGCCATAGCGGCACTTGGAACTATGTATCGGAGAAGTCTCCTGACTTCGAAATACTCTTTGGTTTGTTGGTTCGAAGTCAGGAGACTTCACCAATGACCAATCACAAGTTACGCCTGTCGGCTTAACACTTGAGATAGATAAAAGAAACACTAACCATATTAATAGATATAAACCATGGAAGCGAAAACACAATCACAACAAAAGTTTGAAGCTTTTTTAGAAAAATACGCAAAACACCCACACTACATTCCTCCAACTGGACCAGAATTAAATGCGAAGTCTTGGCAAACGGAAGCTCCTTTAAGAATGTTTTTGAACAACTTAACAGATGAGGTAGCAGAAGACCCAAATAACTTAGTCGTTTATGGTGGTACTGGACAAGCAGCTAGAAACAGAGAATCTTTAGAAAAGATCATCAAAATATTACTTGAATTAGACAACGAACATTCATTATTAGTACAATCAGGTAAACCTGTTGGTGTGGTAAGAACACATGCAGAAGCACCACGTGTATTGATTGCTAACTCTAACTTAGTACCAGCATGGGCTACTTGGGAACACTTCCAAGAGTTAAAAGAAAGAGGTCTAATGATGTATGGTCAAATGACGGCTGGTTCATGGATTTATATCGGTACTCAAGGTATTTTACAAGGTACTTATGAGACATTTGCTTCTTGTGCACGTCAACACTTTGGAGGTGACTTAAAAGGTCGTCTTTTAGTGACAGGTGGTATGGGCGGCATGGGTGGCGCTCAACCATTAGCGGCTACTATGTGTGGTGCTGCAATGTTAGGTGTTGATATTGACCCTGCTCGTATTCAAAAGCGTATCGATACGAAATATATTGATAAAATGACACACTCTTATGAAGAAGCGATCCAATGGGTAATGGAAGCGAAAGAGAAAGGTGAAGCTTTATCAGTTGGTTTAGTTGGTGATATCGGAGATGTTTTAGAGCGATTAATCCAAGACGGAATTACTCCTGATGTATTAACTGACCAAACTTCAGCACACGATCCTGTTTATGGGTATGTACCTAACGGAATGTCATTAGAAGAGGCTGAAAAATTAAGAGAAACAGATCCTGTTTTATATAAAGAAAAGTCATTGAAATCGATGGCTCGTCACGTACAGTACATGTTAGACTTAGAAGAGAAAGGAGCAATTACTTTCGATTATGGTAACAACTTACGTGAATTTGCAAAGCAAGGTGGTTGTGAAAATGCTTATAACTTCCCTGGTTTTACTCCAGCGTATATTCGTCCATTATTCTGTGAAGGAAAAGGACCTTTCCGTTGGGCCGCTTTATCAGGAGATCCTCAAGATATTAAGGTAACTGACGAAGCCTTAAAAGAAGCCTTCCCTGAAAATACACACTTGATCAAATGGTTAGAAGAGGCAGATGAAAAAGTGGCTTTCCAAGGACTTCCATCTCGTATCTGTTGGTTAGGTATGGGTGAAAGAGAGAAAGCAGGTGTGATTTTCAATAACCTAGTAAAAGAGGGTAAATTGAAAGCTCCAATTGTTATTGGTCGTGATCACCTAGACTGTGGTTCAGTTGCTTCTCCAAACCGTGAAACGGAATCGATGTTAGACGGTTCTGATGCTGTTTCAGATTGGCCTTTATTGAACTTAATGTCAAATGCGACAGGTGGTGCTACATGGATCTCATTCCACCACGGTGGAGGTGTAGGTATTGGTTACTCTCAACATGCTGGTATGGTGGTATTAGCAGACGGTACTGAAAGAGCAGAGAAATGTATTCGTCGTGTACTTCACAATGATCCTGCAATGGGTATCTTCCGTCATCATGATGCTGGATATGATATTGCTACTCAAGTTGGTGAAGATCATGATTTGATCATTAAATAAATTTTTGAGTGAGGAGGTATTTCACTCATTCTGTTTCAAGTGTTAAGCGATAGCGTCACTTGGAATTTGTTATTGGCGAAGTCTCCTGACTTCGAAATAAATAAACTTAATTGTTTTACGTTTCGAAGTCAGGAGACTTCACCGATTGTTAATCACAAGTGACGCCTATCGGCTAAACACTTGCGATATTGTTTAAATCATATTGTTGAATTGTATTTTCATACAAATGAAAAAATTAATTGGGCCGTTCTCACAAGTAGTTACACTTGCAGGTTTGCCTTTAAAAGGTGCATTAGAAGATGAGCAGTTAGAGATCATCGAAAATGCAGGGGTAAGCATTGATGAGAAGGGTAATATAGATGAAATCAAGGCGTTTGAATCTTTCAATATTTCTGACTTTGATGAAGTAGAAAAAGTGGAAGGTGAAGGCGTTTTACTTCCGGGCTTTGTAGATTGCCATACCCACATTTGTTGGGGTGGTAATAGAGCAAGGGATTATGCGATGCGTGTGGCAGGGAAACCTTATCTTGAAATTGCCAAAGCAGGTGGAGGTATCCAAGATTCTATGCGTAAGACACGTGCTGCTTCAGAAGAGGAACTAAAAAGCGTTACAATTGAAAGAGCAAATAGACATTTATCTCGTGGTGTAACTACAATTGAGGTGAAAAGTGGCTATGCTTTGGATATTGATAATGAATTGAAAATGCTTCGTGCGATTAAATCTGCTGATAAAGAAATTAAGGCAGATTTAGTATCTACATGTTTGGCAGCCCACATGAAACCAAAGGATTTTGAAGGTACTTCTCAAGAGTATTTAGATAGAGTTCTTGAAGTGTTGTTACCTGCTATAAAATCTGAGGATTTAAGTAAGAGAGTAGATATTTTTACAGAAGAAACAGCATTCAATGTTGAGGAATCTGAATATTACTTGAATAAAGCAAAAGAACAAGGATTTGAGATTACTGTTCATGCAGATCAATTCTCAACCGGAGGTTCAAAAGTGGCTGTAGAAGTTGGTGCTTTATCTGCGGAACATTTGGAATCTAGTACAGAGGAAGAAGTGAAAATGCTTGCAGATTCTGATACGGTAGCGACTGTTCTTCCTGGTGCTTCTTTAGGTTTGGGAATGCAGTATCCTCCATGTAGAAAATTATTGGATGCAGGTGCTTGTTTAGCGATCGCTTCAGATTGGAATCCAGGTTCAGCGCCAATGGGTGATATGTTGATTCAAGGGGCATTGTTAGGTGCAATGGAGAAACTAAGCACTGCCGAGGTATTTGCAGGTATGACCTTCCGCTCAGCTAAAGCTTTAAACTTGACGGATAGAGGTCAGTTAGAGAAAGGAAAGTTAGCTGATATGCAAATGTATCCTTGTGCTGATTATCGTGAAATCTTGTACAACCAAGGGATGTTGCCTCCTTCCAAAGTTTGGAAGAGAGGACAATAGATAATATAGAGAAGGGGCATTGTTAGCAGTGTCCCTTTTTTTCATTAAAATAAAGTTTTAAATTAGTCTCAAATCTATTTTTTAAGCAGACTTCACTAACATGAAAACAACTCCTCAGAAAGCGAAAAATAAACTATACCTACTTGTAGGAATACTCGTCATAACTAGTATTGCTTTTCGAGTAATCAATGAAGTAAACTTTGAACAAACCTCACTCTTATTTGTAGGGTTGCCAGCTTTAATGACATTGATGGTTATTAAATATTCAGGGAAACCTAAAAGCACTTATGGTATGGTATTTAAAGTGATTACATTATTTCTCTTAATGTCTTCTATTCTTTTTGGTGAAGGTGTTATCTGTATTTTAATAGCTGCACCAATTTTTTATGGTTCTGCTTTTTTAATATTATTTCTTTGGCAGTGGATTCAGAAAAGAAAGAAACAAAATAAGGCATATTCTCTAATCATTTTTCCTGCTCTTTTTGTTTTATTTCAACCTCAAGGAATTATCAATTCACCTGATGTTGAAACTGTTACTGTAACCAAAGATATGGGTAAAAAAGTATCATTAAAAGCTCTTTATCAGTTACCTAATTTCAAAATTGATTATCCTGTTATCTTTAATATGGGATTCCCTCAACCTGTGAAAATTACTGGAGAAGGTATGAGTAAAGGAGATCAAAGGCATATTCAGTTTTTATCATACACTAAAGGAATGGGCACGTTAAGTTTAGAAATTGAGACTATTACTGAAAAAGAAGTAGTGTTTAAAGTCATCCATGACGATACCCATATTAACCATTGGTTGACTTGGGAGAAAGTGAAGGTAGAAGTAAATGATTCAAACGTGTCTTGGACGTCTCAGTATACTTGTGATTTGGGTCCACAGTGGTACTTTAATCCAATAGAAAAATGGGTAGTAAAAGTGATGAACGAACATTTAATCAATTCATATTTTGACAGAAATAGAAATAATTAGAACAGTATTCGTTCTCTTAGCTTTATTTTTTATGGGGTATTTAACCCTTAGAGATCAGCAAGAGGAAAAAAGGAATTGGGCAAGGTTTAATGCGTCATTATTTGTTGGTTCTTGGCTTCCAATTGTCAATTTTATTCTAGTAGATAAGGGATTATGGCACTTTACAGAAATTAATGCTTTTAAAATGCCATTTGACTTCTATTTTTTATGGGTGATTTTATGGGGAGTCATACCTTCCTTTTTCCTTCAAAAGAAGCATATATTGATGTTGCTTGTCGCAGTTATTTGGATGGATATTATTTTTATGCCCTTATTACAAGACTATGGCATATTGGTGTTACAAGAAAATTGGTGGTTAGGGGAAGTCATACTGATTCTTACTGTATTTCTACCTGCTTATTTTTGGGCGTATTGTAGTTATCATTCTATTCATCTCTGGTATAGAGCATTAAGTCAAGTAATAGTGATGGTAGGATTATTAATAATAGGCCTTCCATATCTTTTGTATTACTATCAATTAATTCCAGAAATTAAGTATTTTTGGTCACCAATCCTTTTTCAGTTACTGCTAATTATAGTATTTCCAGCATTGGTCGCCGTTCAAGATTTAGTAATTAAAGGTAAAGGTACACCCTTCCCCTATGATAAAACACAAAAATTAGTTACAAATGGAGTGTATGCATATTGCAGAAATCCCATCCAATGGTCGATGACTCTATTATTTATACCACTCAGTTTATTTCATGAAACTTATTATTTACTGATAGGCTCAATTATATCGATCACTTATGTTTTTGGCGTATCAGAATTTCAAGAATATCCTGATATGAATGAAAGGTTTGGTGATGAATGGAAATCCTATATAAACTCAGTACCCAAATGGTATTTTTTATGGATTCCCAAATGTATACCTCAAGGGACTATATATTTTGATATGAACTGTCAGCAATGTTCTAACATAGCACAATGGTTTATTAAACAAAATATACATACTCTCAACATTCAACCTGCTAGCAGTTATGCAGGAACAAAACTAACAAGAGTGACATTTGTTGATCATCATTACAATGAATTTAAAGGAGTTAATGCAATTGGTCATGCTTTAGAGTACATTAATTTAGCTTATGCGACTTTAGGTTGGTTCCTTCGTTTATATCCCTTTAATTATTTATTTCAATTAATTGTCGATGCCACAGACATTGAAGAGAAGGTTGAAACCTGTGATGTAAATTGATTTGAAATAATATTTCCTCTTATGAAAAACATATAACCCTCTATTTAAACAACCTTAAAAAAATAGAGCTTTACAATTATGATAGTTAATAATTAAAAAAGATTTTTGTCAATTACCATGAAAATCGATTTAAAGAAATAAATAAGTTGGCAGAAGCTTAAGAATAAAGGGACATGTAATATGTTCCTTTTTTTATTTCCATTATATTGAAAATTAATTTTTACTGCTACTGTCTAACATTTCAACATGGAACAAAACTATTCAAAGACTATTCAAGACATAAGTGGACCAAAAGGCTTCCCACTTGTCGGAAATTTATTTCAAATTCAACAAGAAAAAATACATCAAAACTTAGAAGATTGGGCCAAAGAATATGGAGACTTTTATAAAGTGAGTTTTCCGGGTGCGAAGATCGTTGTGATGTCAAATCCTGAACATATTCAATTTTTATTGAAAAATAGACCCAACAAATTCCGTCGTTTATCTAAGATGAAGGAAATAATGGATGAATTGGGATTCTATGGTGTTTTCTCTTCAGAAGGAGATACTTGGAAGAAACATCGAAAAGTAACGACACAAGCTTTAAGTCATAAGAATGTGAAAAATTACTTTCCATTGATATTAAAAATTGGTGATCGCTTAGAAAGTTATTGGCGAAAACAATTGAAGGGGAAAGAAATGATGACTGATTATGATATCTCTCCTGATTTTATGAATACAACAATTGATTTGACAACAAATCTAGCATTTGCTTATGATCTAAATACTATTCATGATAGGAGGGAAGTAACACAACAACATATTTCTAAAATTGTTCCTAAACTTAACGAAAGAACAAATTCTCCAATACCTTTTTGGAGATATATTAAGACACCTTCAGATAGAGATTTTGATAAGTCAATGAATACACTACATGACATCATTGGAGGATTTATTGAAAAGGCACAAGATAAGATTGATAAGCATCCAGAATTAAAAGAAAATCCAACTAATTTTCTGGAAGCATTACTTAGTTCTCAAAGCAAAGAAGATCCTTTTACTTGGGAAGAAATTTATGGAAATATCTATACCATGTTATTAACAGGAGAGGATACAACTGCGAATACATTGTCATGGTTCACTTATTTTATTGCTTCAAATCAACATATCCAAGAGAGGATATATGATGAAATAAATGAAGTTTTAAAAGGTAATGAGGATATCACTTCGATCGATATTTTAAAAGAGTTTCAATACTTGAATGCGACTTTGCAAGAAGTCATGAGAATGAAACCAGTGACGCCTCTTCTTTATTTTCAATCCAATGAAGAAATGGTCATCGGTGATGTTTTATTTCCAAAAGATACGTTTTTTATCACCTTGATGAGGTCAGGAGGAATGAATGATAATTATTTTTCTGAACCTGATGCTTTAAAACCAGAACGTTGGTTAGCTAAAGCGAGTGGATGCCCTATGCATGGTAAACATAATGAAGAAGGAATTATGACTTTCGGTGGTGGTCCAAGATTCTGTCCAGGAAAGTTTTTGTCGGAAACCGAAATGATGGTTTTTGCTATTAAAATGTTGAAAAACTTTAAAATAGAACTGGATGTTTCTGAAGAAAAAGTACAAGAAAAATATGACTTCACGATGACTGTAGATAATCTGAAAGTCAAGATGATAGATCGAAATTATTCAAATCAAAGTAAAAGAAAAGAGGAAGAAATAGCCTCTAAGGCATAAAGTCTAAAATGTGTTTTTATCTTTTCTAAAATTATAATATGTTTACATAAATTTTTTCGACTTTACCATTATTAAACTTCTGGTTAATCGATTTACCAAGTAATTACTCGTAACTTTTAATACACTATGACACAACTTCAATACTCAAAAACGGTCAAGGATTTAAATGGTCCAAAAGGAGTTCCCGTATTTGGGAATATCTTTGAATTAGATAAAACAAAGATTCACCTTTTGTATGAAAAATGGGCTAATGAATTTGGAAGCTTGTACAATCTAAATTTCTTAGGAAGAAAACTAACGGTATGTACTGATCCTGAATTGAATGCCTATATTTTAAAAAACAGACCGACCAAATTTAGACGATTCAAAAAAATGGCGGAGGTTATTGAGGAAGTTGGGATTAATGGAGTATTTGCTGCAGAAGGTGAATCTTGGAAGAGACAAAGAAAGGTGACTCAGAAGGCTTTGAATAATAAGAATGTGAGATCTTTCTTTCCAGGAATTGTAAGAGTCGCAGATCGCTTGTCGAAGCATTGGGCAACTATTGCCAACACAGAAAACTACGAGATTGATAAAGATTTCCAAAAAGCTACGGTTGATGTTACCACCAATCTTGCTTTTGGATATGATATGAATACAGTGGAAAATGATGTGGATAAAACACAGGAACACATCAAAAAGATTTTCCCTAAAATGAACAGTAGAATCAATAGTCCTATTCCTGTTTGGCGATACATTAAATCAGCTTCAGACAAAAAGTTTGAAGAATCGATGGAGTATATCAAGTCTGCTTTCGGAGGATTTATTGACAATACACAAAAAAGAATTGAAGAAAACCCTGAAATATTAGAAGCACCAACAAATTTTTTGGAAGCAATGATTGCTTCTCAGGATAAAGAAAATCCATTTACATGGGAAGAAATCTTTGGTAACCTTTATACAATGCTTTTGGCAGGGGAGGATACCACTTCAAATGCCCTATCATGGATTACTTATTTCTTAGCAGCTTATCCTGAAGAACAAAAGAAAGTGCAAGCCGAAATTGATCGTTTATTGAATGGTGAAAAAGTGGATGAATTTGATCAATTGGAAGCTTTTGAATATACGGCAGCTGTTATCAGGGAATCTTTAAGAATGAAGCCAGTCACTCCACAGTTATATATGCAAGCATTGGAAGATGTAGTTGTTGGAGATGTATTTTTCCCAAAAGGAAGCTTTATTGTTACCCAATTAAGCCATGCTCAAAGATCAGATGAACACTTCAAAGATGCGGATACTTTTGCTCCAGAGAGATGGTTAGTTCCAGTGGAAGCTTCAGGCTGTCCTTATCACCAAAACCATAACGAATCAGCAATGAAATCATTTGGTGGAGGCCCTAGACTTTGTCCAGGTATGTTTTTATCAGAGGTAGAAATGAAGACTTTTATTATTCGATTATTTAAAGAATATAATGTCGAATTAAATGTTCAAAATAAGGAAGTGACTGAGTTATTTGCATTTACGATGTCACCTGAGAATTTGAGAGTAATATTGAAGCCAAGGAACCTGGAGTCAGCTGTAAATAATCCGACATTAGATGCGTTAGAATTAAAGTAGAAATATTAACTTTTGTATTTATATTTTAATTTATTTTAGTAAATTAGAAAGCAAAGTTAGAGTGATGTTTTTTCTCTTCAACTTTGCTTTTTTACTTTTTAATTGAAATAATGAAAAGATTTCTATTTTTTACTGTACTTCCATTTATACTATTAGCTTCTATTACTACTTACTCATATCCATATTTACCAATTATTAAATCCTTTTCAAAAAGTGATTATAAAGCAGGTAGGCAAAATTGGGATATTGCTTTTGATAAATATGGTATTACCTACTTTGGTAATAATGATGGGCTATTAAAACATGTTGGTGATAGTTGGGAGTTATTAAAAACATCAAAAAATGATAACGTCAAAAGTATTTTCATAGAGAATGATACAATTTGGGTAGGTGGTTCTACGCAATTTGGTTTTTTTACTAATAACGTAAAAGATCGACTAGAATACCATGAGATTTCATCGGGTATTAAAGGACAAATTTGGGAAATTGAAGCAATCAATGAAAAGTTATATGCTCAAACGGAAGCAGGAGTTTTTATTTACAATAAAATAAATAAAACTAGTGTTTTTGTAGAAGAAGACACGAAAGGTTTTTTCGATATTGTTAATTATAAAGGAGCTATTTGGGGTATTGATCGTAAACACAGGATAGGGTATCTTTCCAAAGAAGATAAATTTATTGTTCAAGATAGTGTCCCAAACCTACAATCCATTCAGTCGATATTTATACATAAAAACAAAATCGCTTTTTTAAAAAATAATAGCACTATACAATATTATTCATCAAAAGGAGAAAGTACTGAAGTTCATTTACCTGATGAAATTGTCAATTCGTCTATTTTTTCATGCCAACCTTATAATGAAAATGAAATACTTTTTGGTAGTATAACTAAAGGAATTTACGTTTATGATGTAGAAAATAAGCAGGTGAGCGTTAATATTTCCTCTTCTGATGGATTGATGGATAATACAGTATTAGCGATTCAAAAAGATGACTTCTCAAACATATGGGTAGGTTTAGATTATGGAATTAGCTACATCGAGAGCCAAAAAATCCTTAAGCCTATATTCAATCAAGGAGCAACGTATGATTTCTTAGTAGATAGAGATACTACTCTGCTAGCCACTAATAAAGGTGTTTTTCAATCGGTTAGAAATGAGAAATTCCATCTTTTAGAAGGTCTTCATGGTCAAGCATGGAGTATTAAAAGTATTAATGGAGAGAAAATGATTTGTCACAACAATGGTGTATTTCTTTTGAAGGATAGTAAAGCAAATTCAGCTTTCAATGAAACAGGCGTGTTAGATATAGCAAATTTTGAAGGAACCAATAAATATATCGTTTCAGCCTATACAGGACTCCTTTTTATGGAGATGAAAGAAGGAAAGCTAATCGAAATTGGTAATCTCTATTATTGGGGGAATCCAGAAATCAAATTTGATAGAGATGAAAATGCAATATGGGCAAAATCAAGAGATGGAGAATTGAAAAAGTTCTCTTTGATGAATAAAGGAAATGAAATAGATACAGAAGTGTTTGATGAAAATTATTCTATTTTTCAGGTGAAGGGTGAACTTTTGTTTTACAATAATGAATACCTATTACAATACAAAAATAGGAAGTTCAAAAAAGTCAATAAAGAACCTTATAGTCAAATTAAAGGAGAAGGTTTGAGTAGTGTGGATGTAGGTCCAGACGGTCATTCTATCAGTTATATTCAAAATGGAAAATTGGAATTGCTTATTAATATTTTAGATGGGAATTACTATTCTTATGAAAAAGTATTAAGCTCTTTAGAAAATCATCTTTTAATTGGTTCTGAAAAAATTAAATTCTTTGGAAAGGTTTTATGGATACCAACGGATAGAGGAGTAGAGATCTTGAATCCTAACGATAAATCGAAAAGATTAGAAAGTCCATTACCTCTTATATCAAGATTAATCACTAAAAATATAGACAATAAGACGAGTCAATTTACCTATCCTTATGCCTCTAATGAAGTAAATTTAGATGAAGATGTTGTAGATGTTGAATTTAAATTTGCACAGCAAAAAAGCTTAAGAGATCATGTGGTATTTCGTTGTAAATTAGATGGATATGATCCGGATTGGTCAGATTGGACAACTCAAACATCAAAAGAATACACAAAAATTAAAGGAGGTAAGTATCATTTTATTCTTCAATCAAAATTAAATGGAGGTAATTTAAAAGAAACTAAATTAAGGGTAAATGTATTAAGAAATTGGTATGAGACTGATTGGGTCTATTTACCTATTTTCTTTTTATCTATTGCTATAGTATTTGGCTTTATGAAAATCTATGTGATGTATACCAAACGTCAAATCGCAACTTTACATAAAAAACAAAAGAATGATCTTGAAGCAGAAAAGTTAACCATTAAAAATGAGCAATTATTGAAGTATACTGAAATGCTTACGCATAAAAATGCTTTTCTGAGAGATCTATATGAAGATTTGGAAAATATTGGACATCGTAAAACTGAGCTTTGGAGAAAGAAAATTGATAGTGAATTAAGTTCAGATAAAAAGAGTCTTATTTTTCATGAGTTATTCAATGAAGTAAACCATGAATTTATCCATCAATTAGAATTAGATTATCCAAAACTCACACAAAATGAAATTCGTCTAGCTTCTCTAATTAGGTTTAATTTGAATAATTCTGAAATAGCAAATATCATGAATATCACTCAGAAATCTGTTGTTGTAAATCGATATAGATTGAAAAAGAAGTTGCTGTTAGAGAATGAAATAGACCTAGATCAATTTATTAAAAATTACAACACAGATCCTGTAAATATCTGATAATCAATTGTAATGTTGTGTCTGTATATGATCTGTATATTGTTTTTATAAGTGTGTAGACTACATTTAATACGAGCCATTTAGACTTTATTCCTGTGTTTCTATATGTTTGGATTAATGAAATGAAACAGACATTAACCGCTATAACAAAGTGAACAACTACTGGTTTTGAATTTGATTAAATCTATTTAGGATCCATCTAGATTTAATTTTTATTGCTATTGTAATCTAAATTATAATGGAAGGTACAACCTTATTTATTACAGCTATGAATTTAATTTACTAGTACATCTACACTTTTGAAGGTTTTATGTCTTGTCAATCTCTCAATTAAATCTAAATGAAAACAACTATTATGAGATTAACATTAACCTTTCTCTTTACAGTCATTACTATGTTGTACTACAATTGTAATGTCTATTCTCAAGGATACTTACATACAGAAGGTAAGAAAATCGTCGATTCGAATAACAATGAAGTTATTCTAATTTCAATGAACACAGGTAACTGGATGGTACAAGAAGGTTACATGATGGGTACAGAAGGTGTTTTTGGGCCACAACATGAAATTAGGGCAGGTATTGAGGATCTAATTGGTCCTGCAGATACCGATTTATTTTATGAAGCTTGGTTAGATAATTACCTATCCAAAAAAGACGTTGATTCTTTAGCGGCTTGGGGTTTTAATAGTATTCGTTTACCCATACACTATAATCTTTTTACTTTACCAATCGAAGATGAACCTGTACCGGGTCAAAACACATGGCTTACAAAAGGTTTTGAATTGACAGATCAAGTATTAGAATGGTGTGAAGCAAATAATATGTATTTAATTATTGATCTTCATGCAGCACCTGGTGGACAAGGTGCAAATGCAGATATTTCTGATTATGATGCCACAAAGCCTTCTCTATGGGAAAGTGCTGAGAATAGATCAAAAACGGTAGCACTTTGGCGTAAGATTGCTGAAAGATATGCCAATGAACCTATGATTGGAGGGTATGATTTAATCAATGAAACCAATTGGGATATTCCTAACAACACCTTGTTAAGACAATTGTCAGAGGATATTACTTATGCTATTAGAGAAGTCGATAATAATCATATCATTTTTATTGAAGGGAATGGTTTTGCAAATGATTTCACAAATATGACACCTCCATGGGATACAAATGTAGTATATGCACCACATAAATATTGGAGTAAAAATGAAACGGAAGATATTCAATGGGTATTAGATATTCGTGAGCAGTACAACGTACCATTATGGTTTGGTGAAACAGGTGAGAATTCAAATGCATGGTTTACAGAAGCATCAAAATTATGGGATCAACATGGTATTGGTAGAGCTTGGTGGCCAATGAAAAAGTTTGGGTCTGTAGCAGGAATTATTACTGTAGAGAAAACACCAGAGTATGATCAATTATTAGATTATTGGCATGGTAGAACTAATGTGAGACCATCAGCAGCTTTTGCCAAAAGTGCATTAATGGGTATGATAGAGCAACAAAAACTGGAGAATTGTAAAATTAACTATGATGTTCTTGATGCCTTGTTTAGACAAACAACGACCAATGAAACAGTTCCCTATTCATCAGTTTCTATTCCAGGAACAATTTACGCTCCTGAATACGATTATGGTACGCAAGGTTTTGCCTATTCAGATAATGAATATGCTGATTATCATCTAACTACGGGATCTTGGAATGGCTGGAACAATGGCTGGATCTTTAGAAATGATGGAGTGGATATTGAGCCTAGCTCAGATAATCAAGAAAGTAATGGTTATATGGTAGGTTGGACCGAAGAGGGGGATTGGATGCAGTATACGGTGAATGTGAATCAAAAAGGTGCTTATAGACTTCGATTAAGATATGCTACAAATTCAGGAGGGATTTTCCATATTGAGAGTAATGGAAAAGATGTTTCAGGTCCTATCTCTGTTGGTTCAACAGGCTCATATACAAATTGGTCATCGCACAATGCTGAGTATGTAATGCTTGATGCTGGAGAAAATAAAATTAGATTTGTAATTGACCAACCTGGATTTAATTTTACAAAATTTGAGTTACACAGTCCCGTTAGCCAAAGTTCTGTAGATACAAAATACCTTTCATCAGTAACTTTGAATAACGAAAAGTCGGTTATCCTAACTTTTAATAAACCATTAAATACATTTGATGTAAATAACTCAGGATTTTCATTAAAAGTGAATGGAGGAGAGAAGGCTTTAGAAAATGTAGTATTAAGCAGTTCAAATCAAGTAACATTGTCTATTAATGATGTTATGTTCTACACTGATGAAATTAGAGTTTCTTACAATGGAAATGCGGTTTCATCAACAGATGGAAGAGGATTATCTCATTTTCATGATCAACTTGTAGTCAATAATATTGCTCCAAGATTTGAGATACCTGGAAGAGTGGAAGCTGAGGATTATGTAGAAATGAGTGGAATTGGATTAGAAAATCCTACTGGAGATCGTGATGGAGGAGGAGCTAATATTGGATATTTACATCCTGGAGACTGGGCAGATTATCAAGTGTACTCAGCGGTAGATGGTGTGTATAAAGTAGATTTTAGAGTAGCAAGTAACTTTGAAAATGGAGGAGAATTGCAATTACAGATGAATAATCAGGTATTGTCTACAACAAGCATCCCAGGAACGAATGGTTGGGCTAATTATATAGTTGTCTCAGATACCCTAGAAATTGATGCTGGTTCAAACACCCTTAGAATGTATGTTCCTTCTTATGGAGAATACAATTTGAATTGGATGGATTTTACATTATTATCACTTAAAGGAGTAATTGAAGCAGAAGATTATATTGCTCAAAATGGTACGCAAACTGAAAATTGTCAAGATGCTGGAGGTGGATTAAATGTAGGTTTTATAGATGATAATGATTGGATGGATTATCAAATAGACTTGGCTCAAGGTGGTGAATATACTGTTGAATTTAGATACGCAAGTCAAAATGGTGGGTCTGAGTTAGCCTTATTAAACGATGGACAGCAATTGTCTGTCACTACTTTATCAGCTACAAATGGATGGCAAAATTGGTCTACAGCATCTACTGTTGTTAATCTTAATGCAGGAACTTCAACTTTACGATTACTCGCACAAAGAGGTGGATATAATGTCAATTGGTTAAAACTTACTCTAAATACACCTTGTGTGCCACCTACAATAGATTTAGGGTCTGATGTGAGTATTTGTCAAGGAGAAACAGTAACCTTATCTTCACCAGATACATTTACTTCTTATTTCTGGAGCACAGGGGAATCAACTCAAAGTATAGAAGTGGGAGTAGAAGGAGATTATTCTTTGACGGTTACAGATCAATTTGGGTGTCAAAACACAGATGTTATTCATGTATCAGTAACCAATGGACCAACTTTAACACCAAGATTTAGTATTAACGGAGGTATTACACAATCAGGTTCAACTGTGGTTGTTGATGAAGGTATGTCATTCCAATTGATTGCAGTAAACGCATCAGTGGATAACTGGCAATGGTCAGGACCATCAAATTTCTCAGCAACCACTTCTAGTGTTTCCCTATCAAATGTAAATACTCTAGATGGTGGTACTTATACAGTAAGTTCTATAGGAACAAACGGATGTTCATCTTCTGTATCATTTAATGTTGTCGTCAATGGAGTAGATTTGGTATCACCAAGTACACCGACAAATCTTAATGCATCTAATATTACAACTTCTGACTTATTATTATCATGGAGTGCCTCTTTGGATAATGTAGGAGTACAAGAATATGAGGTTTATCAAGATGGAAGTTTTATAGGAAGTACATCTTCAACGTCAATTCAAATCAATAATTTGTTAGAAGAAACAACGTACCTATACTCAATAATTGCTGTGGATGAAGCTGGAAATACATCTTCAGAAAGTAGTTCATTATCGGTGACAACTTTGGCTGCTCCAACAGAAGTCGTATTATTCCAAAATAACAATGGTGGAGATAAAATGGAAGTTACAGATGGCCAAGATGGTGCACAGGAATTTAGATATGGATCTAATGGAAGTAATTACCAAATCACAAAAGTGGGTGTATATCTTTCTAAAGAAAAATCACCGAATGGTAATCTTATCTTGAGTGTTGGAACTTCTAGAAATGGAGGAAGAATTAGTGATGAAGTTGGAATCTCAGCCAATCAAGTGACTAATAATTCAGAAGGGAAAAACTTTACTTACTTTGAATTTGTATTACCAAATCCAGTGGATCTACAAGGAAATCAAAGATATTATCTAAACTTCCATAGCCAGGCAAGTAATGGTGATAAGTACTATTTTGAGTATGATCCTAATAACCAATATAATAATGGAAACTGGTTCAAAGATGGTAGTAATGATGGTAAAGACATTAGATTCAAAGTTTATGGAAGTGAATCAAGTGGCTCAAGATCAAAAACAGCTTCACTAAATTTAAATGATGAATTAAATGAAATTATAGCTTACCCTAATCCTTCCAATGGTCGTGATGTTGGTTTAAGAGTACCCAATAATTTCAGAGAAAGTTCAGTTGTTATTTATAATCTTCAAGGTAGAATTGTCCACACGCAAGATTTAAAGTCAGCAAGTAGTACAAAAGTAATATACTTTAAAAATATGCTTTCCGCAGGCTATTATATCTTAAGATTGAATAATGGAAAAGAAATTAAAACAGCCAATTTGATTATTAAGTAAAGAACTTTTTATCCTAATATACTATTAAGGTCATTCTAGTTTTAGAATGGCCTTTTTTATTTGTATTTAATTTTTTGATAGTTAATCGATCTTCCTGTAAGTTGATACTATTTCTGGTAGCGTCCTATTCAATGTATACTCGATCAATGAATCCCAATTTTAGTCTGGTAAAAGCTGTAAAGAGTATAATTGAAAGCTCTTTAATATTTCAAATTGTATCATTTTTATAATGTCATTTTTCCATTTACTTTTATTTAAGTGATATTTTACATTCGTGAACTCGTTTTTTTATCACTTAAGTTTAAAATTGGTGTCAATTAATTCAAATTTCAGCTGATTGCTTTTGTGATATAAATGAGTGATAATCAGTAGTTAACCAGGTTTTGTATATGTGTTGTATATGTGTTTTTTAAGTGTGTAGCTAACATTTAATAATTGTAAATTTGAAGTTTGTGTGTAATTGTGTCTAAGTTTGAATTATCAATGAAATGAATAAAAAATTCAAGATACTTCAACTGTTCAACTAACAAAGTTTACATGAAAAAATATCTATTATATACGCTCTTCATTATTCTATTGCCTCTTCAATTATTCTCACAAAATAGAGTGGTGAGAGGAATTGTTGTAGATGAAAAAGGAGAGTCGTTGATTGGGGTAACAGTCCAAATAAAAGGTACTACTACTGGTACTACGACTGATTTTCAAGGACGATATACAATTAATGCATCTGAAAACGATATACTGGTTTTTTCTTATATCGGTTTTGAAAAGAAAGAGAAACAAATCGGGAGTCAAACTACTTATGATATCATCCTCAAAGAAGATGCTGCAGAATTGGATGAAGTGGTAGTAGTCGCTTTCCAAGAACAAAAGAAGGAAAGTGTGATCGGGTCGATTAATACAGTAAAAGTGGAGGATTTAAAACAACCTTCCTCAAACCTTACCAACTCATTAGCAGGTCGAATCGCAGGGGTGATTTCTTATCAAAGATCAGGTGAGCCAGGTGCGGACAATTCTCAATTCTTTATTCGTGGTGTTACTTCTTTTGGTTATCGAAGTAGTCCATTAATTATGTTGGATGGCTTTGAGGTTTCTCAAGAAGATTTAGCCCGAATAGAACCTGACAATATTGCAAGTTTTTCAATCATGAAAGATGCTGCAGCTACTGCCTTATATGGTGCGAGAGGTGCAAATGGTGTTATCTTGGTGACAACAAAAGAAGGTCGCAAAGGAAAAATGAGAGTGTCTGCTCGTTTGGAGACTTCAATTTCACAACCTACTCAATTAAATGAAATGGTTGATGGAGTAGAATACATGGAATTGTTCAATGAGGCTTATAGAACAAGAAACCCTGGTAACCAGCTTGTTTATTCAAAAGATAAAATTGAAAATACTAGAAACAATACCAACGAATACCTTTATCCAAATGTAGATTGGTATGATGAATTGTTTAAAAGACAGACATACAATACAAGAGCAAACCTGAATATCTCAGGTGGTGGAGAAATTGCTACTTACTACATATCTTCTTCTTATCAGAACGAAACAGGTTTATTAAAAGTTGATCCACTCAACAATTTTAATAACAACATTAATATTGACAGATATAATCTTCGTGCAAACTTAGCCTTCCAAGTTTCACCAACAACAAAGATTTCTGCTAAATTTAATTCAAGATTTACTCAGTATAATGGACCGGCTGTTCAAACAAGCGGTGAAGATCAAAACAACAACAATGCTGATCAAGATTTAGACAATAACAATCTTCAAACTACTTCAGCAATTGATATTTTCAATTCAGTAATGGATGCCAATCCAGTCAATTTCCCTAAATATTATCCAAAAAATGAGGATAATTACTTCTACAATCATATCCTTTTTGGTAACAAAGGTAATGGAGATTATGTTAATCCTTATGCTAAGATGGTTGGAGGTTTTAAAGATGAATTTTCTTCAAATATTATCTCTCAATTAAAGATAGAACAAGATTTATCAGGACTTACAAAAGGTTTAAAGGCAAGAGGAATGGTTACGATGAAAAACTATTCAACTTACGGTGCCTCAAGAACTTTTGATCCCTTCTTTTATGGTGTAGATAGTTACGAACCTGAAACAGGAAAGATTAATTTATATGAAATCAGAGAGGGTACTGAATATCTGAAAAATCCAGAAACATGGACTGGAGCCAATAGTAGATTGTACTTTGAAGCGGCTATGATTTACAACCGTGAATTTGGAAAACATAGTGTTGGTGGACTATTAGTGTATAATCAAACTGAAAGATTGAATACAACTCCAGGAAATGATGTCTACGCTTCTCTTCCAGCAAGAAATATGGGATTATCAGGTCGTTTTACTTATGGATTTGATAGTAGATATTTCTTAGAAGCCAACTTTGGTTATAATGGTTCAGAAAGATTTGCTGAAGAAAATAGATTTGGTTTCTTCCCATCGTTAGGTGTGGCGTGGTCAGTGTCTAATGAAGCATTCTGGGATAATTTTAGAAATGTTGTAACTAACTTAAAATTCAGAGGTACTTATGGTCTAGTAGGTAATGATGCGATTGCTAGAGATGAAGAACGCTTTTTATACTTATCGAATGTAAGTTTAACAGACGATAATCAAGGTTATTCATGGGGACAAGATTTCAACAATAGATATCAAGGTTATCGTGTAAATAGATACCCTAATCCATTTGTGACTTGGGAGGTTGCTACGAAATTAAACCTAGGTATTGAATTTAGTTTATTTGATAAATTAGATGTGCAAGCTGAGGTATTTAGAGAGCAAAGAGATCAGATTTATATGCAAAATGACTATATCCCTGATGCTACAGGTTGGGCAACTTCTCTATCAAGTAACATTGGTAAAGCAATGTCTGAAGGCTTTGACGCTTCAATGACCTATAGACATTTTATCAACAAAGATTTCTCAATAGAAGCTACTGGTAACTTCACGTATGCTACCAACCAAATTATTGAAAATGGAGAGCCTGATTTTGAAGATGCTCATCTAAGTAAAAAAGGAAATTCTATTAATCAACAATGGGGATTAGTTGCAGAAAGATTATTTATTGATCAGGAAGATGTTGCCAATTCACCTCAACAAAATTACGGTTCAAATTATGGTCCAGGTGATATTAAGTATGTTGATATTAATAAAGATGGAAAGATTGATAACAATGATAGAGTGCCAATTGGTTTCCCTACGATTCCTGAGATTATTTATGGTTTTGGAGCTTCAATCGGGTACAAACAAGTAGATTTCTCTTTCTTCTTCCAAGGTTCAGCGAGATCATCATTCTTTATTGATTCAAAGAAAATTGCACCGTTTGTCAACGAAAGAAATGCCTTAGAAGTCATTGCAGATAGCTATTGGTCTGAAAGTAATCCAGATCCAAATGCCTTCTGGCCAAGATTAAGTACTGAACATGTTGATAATAATGAACAACAATCAACTTGGTGGATTAGAGATGGTTCATTCTTAAGGTTGAAATCAGTAGAATTGGGATATACACTACCAGGTCAATTTATGGAAAGGTTAAAAATGGATGGATTAAGAATTTATGTGAATGGTACAAACTTATTGACGTTCAGTGAATTTGATCTTTGGGATCCTGAAATGGGAGGAAACGGATTTTCTTATCCAACTCAGAGAGTTTTCAACCTAGGTATTAATGCAAAATTCTAATCAATCAACTTTACTTACAGCAATGAAAAACTTAAAAAGATATATTCAAATAGGTCTATGTTCATTCATTTTATCAGGATGTGCTGACTACTTAGATATTGTTCCTGAAAAAACACAGGAGATGGAGCTGCTCTTTAATAGAAAAGAGCAAGCTTACAAATCATTGGCAACGGCCTATTCTTATTTACCCAAAGAGGATCATTTGAATTACTCTTACTTAATGGCTTCTGATGAGGTGGTTACACCTTTAAGACAAGTTACTCCGGCCATCAATTTAATGAGAGGTAGACAAAATACAAATGAGCCTATATTAAGTTTCTGGCATGGATTCGATAGACAAGAATCTTTGTACAAAGGCATTGATAATTGTAATATCTTAATTGATAACATTGACCTTGTGCCAGATATGTCAGAGGAAGAAAAAAGACAATGGAAAGCGGAAGGGACGTTCTTAAAAGCATATTATCACTTCTTGATTTTCAGAAATTATGGTCCTATTCCAATTTTAGATAAAAGTATTCCTGTTTTCTCTGAGGCTGATGCTTTAAGAGCAACAAGAAGACCTGTTGATGAAGTTGTGGATTATATTGTCAACAGTATGGATCAAGCGATGGAGGATTTACCACTAAGAGTAACAAGTAAATTAAACTTAGGAAGAGTTGACAAAGCAATTGTCGCTGCTGCTAAATCTAGAGTTTTATTATTTGCTGCCAGCCCACTTTTTAATGGTAACGCTGAGTTTTATGGTGATTTTAAAAATAATGATGGAGAACCATTATTTAATAGTGAATACTCTGTAGAAAAATGGCAAAGAGCAAAAATTGCAGCTGAAGAAGCAATTCAAATTGCGATTTCATCTGGTGTTGGAATGTATACTTTTAAAGGCCCTTATCCTGAATATGACTTGACTTTAAGTGGTAATGAACAAATACAAAATTTATATAATTACCGCTATATGTTCACCGAAAAATGGAATTCAGAAGTGATTTGGGGTAATTCTCGTCCTGTCGGTACAGCAATCTATGATGGATGGGAGAGTGTTCAACCTGCTACTTTAATGAAAGATCCAACAGTATCTAACAATCAAGCAGCTTGGCAATGGTTAGGACCATCAATGAAAATGGTGGATACTTATTATACCAATAATGGCCTTCCTATAGACGAGGATCTTACATTTGATTATGACAATAGAAATACTGTTGTCACTGTGACTAGTGCAAATTCACTAGAAGCACAAGTAGGACAAAAGACAGTAAAGAAGCACTTAAATAGAGAAGCTCGTTTTTATGCTAATGTTGGTTTTGATAGAGGATATAATCGTTCTCATGATAAGAAATTTGATCTAAGATTAAGATTCTCTGAAACGCCAGGTGGTAAAGTAGGAAGTACAAATGATTATTTGGCATCAGGATATTTATTAAAAAAGTACAATCACCCAGCGAGTACGGCTTCTTCTTATGATCAGTTGATTGCCTATGCTTGGCCAACGATCAGAATGGCGGAACTTTATTTGAATTATGCTGAAGCTGCAAACGAGGCAGGTGGACCATCACAAGAAATCTATAATGCATTAAACATGATCCGAAATAGAGTAGGATTACCAAATGTTGAAGCGGTCTGGAGTAATGCTACAATTTGTAAATCAGTGGGTAAGCATTTAGATCAAGAAGGGTTGAGAGAAATTATCAAACAAGAAAGATCTATTGAATTAGCGTATGAAGGCTTCAGGTATTATGATGTGAGAAGATGGAAAGAAGCATTTGAATCTTTTAATACAACATTAAAGGGGTGGTCTGTAGATGAGGTAGATATCAACAAATTCTACACGATTAAAGAGTTAAGTGATCGTCAATTTGTATCTCCAAGAGATTATTTACAACCAATCAAATTGAATGAATTAATCAGTAATCCAAACTTGGTTCAAAACCCAGGATGGTAGTCCTTCCACTATAATTTACGAATGAAATGAAATATATAAATTCAATAAAATCTTATTTATTCCTT
This sequence comes from Flammeovirga sp. AWQ4_249, assembly GCF_056161045.1. Lineage (NCBI taxonomy): Bacteria > Pseudomonadati > Bacteroidota > Cytophagia > Cytophagales > Flammeovirgaceae > Flammeovirga > Flammeovirga sp. AWQ4_249. The sequence goes on along the minus strand of NZ_JBSWYJ010000004.1, from coordinate 164,716 downwards.
ATTCTTGGAGTGAGTCTAGTATTCTCTTGTTCAGAAGATAATATTTTAGGTGAAGACGGAACGCCTCCTGGTCAGGTAAAAGAAATTAGTATTTCTGCGACTCATGGTGGTGCAGTCATTACTTACACTTTACCAAATGACGATGATATTCAATATGTAAAAGTGACCTACAAAGATAGCTTTGATAAGACAAAATTTAGTGTCTGTAGTCCATTTGACAACGAATTAGTAATTGAAGGATTAAATGATACTGAATCTCATACAGGTGTCATTGAAGTAGTTGATTTAGCGGGTAATACTTCAACACCACTTGAAATTAGATTTACACCTTTAATGTCACATATTCAGCTGATTAAAGAAAATATTGAAATGAGTGCCACTTTTGGGGGAGTAAGTTTACAATGGTACAATCAAGAAATGAAAACTACCTATGTAAATGTAATTTATAATGATGACTTCGGAAATGAAGTTTCTAGATTTGTGTCGTCAGATCAAGAAAATGCTAGAGCAATCATTAGAGGTTTTAATACGGACGCAAGAACTTTCTCGGTTCAAATAGAAGATTACTTTGGAAATAAAACGGAAGTAATTCAAATGGGTGAATTTTCTCCACTATTTGAAGTTGAAATTCCAAAAGATACTTGGGAGCTCAATGAAGTATTATCTGTAAATGGTAATGCATGGGAAGGACAAACTGTAAATGTTTTTGACGGAGTGGTTGATACTAAAGAGAATAATAATGACAACAGCTATGCAATCATTACTAGAGATAATAATGGAGGTAGTTTATCATTTCCTTTAGATTTAGTAATTGATCTTCAACAAGAAATTGTCATGAACAGATTAATGATGTGGCAAAGAGCATATTGGTATGGAAATGATGAAAACTATTTCTATTATCAAAATGAAAATGTGAAAGCATTTGAGATCTATACAAGTAATGATCTTTTAGAATGGAAATTTGCAGGAAGTTTTGATTTGGGTGACCCTAAAGATGAAGATGGTAATGTTCCAGAAGAAGCCATCCTAGAAGCTATTAATGGTCATGAATTTATCTTAGATGTACCAACAGAAAAATTCAGATATCTAAAATTTTCGATCACAGAAAACTATGGTTCTGAAGAAATTGTCAACCTTTCTGAGATCAGTATTTTCGGTAGTTATGGAGAATAATAAACTAGATATTAAAAGAAATAATATGAAAAATAAACTAATATATATCGTCTCTTTATTGTTTTTCTTAGCCTTTACATCTTGTGAAAGTATGGAATCAAATTATGCTCATTACTTGGATGTAGAACCATATGCTGCAAAAATCACCAATTTAACTATTGAAAATGCATTGAATCAATGTACATTAACTTGGGATCTACCAGAGAAAGGAGACATTACTGAGATGTTGATCACATACGATGATCAGGAAATTAGAATTGAAGCTACTGAAGAATATACAATTGAGGATTTACCAATCAAAGGGTATACTTTTTATGTATATTCCATTAACAAGCATGGACATGTTTCTGTCCCTACTTCAATTTTTGGCTTTCCTGCTGATAACAACTAAGAATAGAATGTGAATAAAAAGGGGATATTATTTAATTCCCCTTTAGAAAAATACTAACAACATAGGATGAAAAGAATTATAACGATACTATCATTTTTCTACTGCCTAACATTTGGACAACAATTGCTAGGACAACATTTACATGCAGTAGGAAAAGAAATTCATGATGCTGAAGGCAATAACTTTATCATAAGAAGTATGGGCCTTGGTGGATGGATGCTACAAGAAGGGTATTTGCTTCAAACCGCTGGTGTTTTAGGTACGCAATGGGAATACAGAGCAAAGTTGGAAGAAATGATAGGCGAGGAAAAGACACAAGAATTTTATGACGCTTGGCTAGAAAACCATTTTACCAAAAGAGATTTAGATTCATTAAAAGCATGGGGTTTTAATACGGTACGTGTCCCGTTGCATTACAATTTGTTTACTTTACCAATTGAAGAAGAACCTGTTTTAGGCGAACAGACATGGTTGACGAAGGGTTTCGAAATGACAGATGAATTGTTGTCTTGGTGCCAAGAAAATGAGATGTATCTTATTTTTGACCTGCATGCGGCACCTGGAGGACAAGGTACAAATGCTGATATTTCTGATTATGACCCTTCGAAACCATCTCTTTGGGAAAGTGAACATAATAGAGACAAAATGGTTGCCCTTTGGGGAAAAATTGCCGAAAGATATGGTGCTGAAGCATGGATAGGAGGATATGATTTATTAAATGAAACCAACTGGACTTTTGCTTCAGGGAATAATTCAATGATGTTGGAATTGTATAAAAACTGTACTGATATTATTAGAAGCCACGACCAAAGGAATATTATTTATATTGAAGGGAACTCATGGGCCAATGATTTCTCAGGATTGACTCCTCCTTGGGATGATAACATGGCGTATTCTTTCCATAAATATTGGACTTACAATTCACCCACAGACTTGGATTGGGTGTTATGGATGAGAGATGAATTTAATGTACCATTATGGCTGGGTGAAACAGGAGAAAACTCAAATACTTGGTTTACTGATTTGATTAATCTCTGTGAAAATAACAATGTAGGTTGGTCTTGGTGGCCTCATAAAAAAGCAGGGATTAATAATCCAATGCAAGTTACAACTCCTAAAGAATATGAGGATTTAATTAAATATTGGAAAGGAGAAATTACTCAAAAGCCTACAGAAGAGGAGGTATTTAACGCAGTAATGGCTTTTGCAGAAGCTTTCAAAATAGAAAATGTCACTTTTAAAAGAGATGTTGTTGATGCAATGTTTAGACAACCATATACTGATGAAACAATACCTTATGTGAAGCATGATTTGACTTCACCAATTTTCTTTTCTGATTATGATTTAGGAAAAAATGGATTTGCCTATTTCGATAATAATGTAGCCAATTATGGTGGAAATGGAGGACAATATTCTGATTGGAATACGGGTTGGTCTTACAGAAATGACGGTGTGGATATACAAGGTTGTGATGATGAAGTAACCAATGGTTATAATGTGGGTTGGACAGAATCTGGAGAATGGATGCAATACACTTTTGACGTTTCAGCCTCTCAACTGTATGATTTGACAATACGTTCTGCTTCGGGAACTAACAATGCAGCTATTATTGAGCTTCAATTGGATGGAGTAAAAATTGGAAATGATTTAGCATTAAGTAATACTGGCGGATGGGAAACTTGGAAGTCAACTACTTTTGAAAATTACGTGATTTCCGAAGGACAACATACATTGAAAGTTTTGTTTAAAAGAGGAGGGAGCAACTTAAATTATTTTGAGTTTGTGAATCCTAGAGCATTGACAGCTATTGAAACAGACCTTGATAAAGCATTTACAGATGAATTAGGAAAATATGTTTATGTAACTTTAAATAAAGATTGGGATACTTCTGTATCATTAGATCCAAGTGATTTCGAAATTGTAATCAATAATTCAGTTGTTAGCTTCAGTGAAGTAAATTATGTAAATGGTAATAATAGAGCGTTACAATTTTCATTAGACAATGATATTCAGGTTAATGATGTAATTTATATTAATGTCAAAGAAAACAATCTTCTTGCAGAAGATGGAACGACATTATCTCCAGTTTCTCAATTTGTAGTAACGAACAATAAGTATCAACTGTTTGAAGTTCCAGGTAAAATCTATGCTGATAAATTTTACTTTAATAATGGATTTGAATTAGAAAAAACAAATGATACTGAAGGAGAAAATAATCTTTCATACGCTAACGAAGGTGACTATGTAGATTATAAAGTAAATATCTTAAATACGGGTTACCATGAATTGGAGTATAGAGTAAGTACTGAAAGAGATGAAAATACAATTGAGGTACTTGTTCTAGATGAGATGGGTATTCCAAAGTCAATCACTAAAACTTCATTTGGCTCAACAAATGGATGGCAGAGTTGGAAAACAATACATACTATAGCTCATCTTGAGGCTGGTGAATACACTTTAAGGTTTAGAGTAGACAAGGGAGAATACAACATCAATTGGTTTAATTTTAATTATAAATTAAATGAACCGTTAGCAATACCTGGAAAAATAGAAGCAGAGTTTTTTACTCAAAATAATGGATTACATCTTGAAAACTGTGAGGATGAAGGGAATGGTTACAATTTAAGTTATACTGATCCAGGAGATTTTGTCGAATACAATGTGGCTATTGAAACGGAAGGTGTTTACCGTTTAAATTACAGAGCAGCATCGAGCTATAATGATGCGGGTAAAGTAAAAATGGAATTGATCCCTGAGGAAGGAGATATCATCGAAGTACATACAAAAGCATTTGCGAATACTGGCGGATGGCAGGAATGGATGACGTTTACAGAAGATGTAAAGTTACCTGCAGGTAATTATACACTAAAAGTAACCGTAGAAGAATCTTCATTTAATTTAAATTGGATTGAATTTATCTATAAGCCTACTACGCCATTTAATATTCCAGGAAAGGCACAAGTTGAAGATAATTATTTTAGTAAAGACATTGACCTTGAAGTGACAGCAGATATAGGAGGTGGTTTAAATCTCTCTAAACCTAAAAAAGGTAGTTACTTTGAATTTATAGCTAATGTTGCAAAATCAGGTACTTACGATATTTCTTTCAGAGTAGCATCCCCTTTTAATAATGCCGGTGAACTGGAAATCTATAGTGTAAAAGATGATTTGTCAGAAAATTTAATCCATACACAACAGTTCGAAAATACCGGCGGATGGCAAGAATGGGAAACTTTATCAAGTACTATAGTACTAGAAGAAGGTGAGTACAACCTTAAATTTGTTATAGTTACTTCTGGATTTAATCTTAATTGGATCGAATTAAAAGAGCATAAAGATGATGTAACATCAGTGCGTGATGATCTCCTTTCAAATGTAAAGATTTTTCCCAATCCTACTAATGGTACTTTTTCAATTCAATTGAATAATACATCACAAAATGAAGTGAGAATATTTAATTCAAACACAAATTTAATTTTATCAGAGCAAAGTAATGGAAGCGTTTTTCATTATAATTTAACTGATTTTCCTTCAGGAATATACTTTGTTCAGATTACAAATAAATATAGTAACACAATAAAGAAAATAATTAAGAAATAACATTGTTGCTTTGAGCAAATAAGCTCTCTTTTTTCAAATCAAAATTTTTATAAAAAACGAATAGTATGAAAAGATTACAAACATTACTACTAGGCCTTCTTATGCTCTTTTTTGGGTATGCATGTACTGAAGATAAAGAACCAGAAACTCCACCAGTGGATGATGAACTTGAACTATCAAACCCTGTGATAAGTACTCCAGATGCAGAATCAACAGTTGATTTAGCTACAACAACGGAAGTAAATATCACTTGGGAAGCAGCTACAGCCAACACTGATGCTTATGCTATCACTTATAAAGTAAGCCTTTCTGTGGAAGGTTTTGAAGATTTAAGCCTTGAAATACCAACAGGTAATGACGGTAAGGATACTGAACTTATGGTGGATGTCTCTGCTTTTGACGAGTACTTGATGCTTAATGGTGTAGAACCGTTAGCTGAAATTAATGCACAAATTACAGTGACTGCAACTTGTCTTGATTTAATGACGACTGACAATGTAAATGTTGTGGTTAAAAGAACAGACGCAACTCCTGTCGCAAGTGTAGAGGCTTTGTATATTTCAGGTGAAGCATCTGAAAGTGGAGATGATATTTCTGTTGCGACAAGTATGAAGCGTCTAATGGATATGGGAACAGGTCAGTTAACGAATACTTTTGAAGTATATACTACTTTAAAAGCTGAGGGTACTTATAAATTCTATGCTAAAAATGAACTTCCTACTGTCAATTTTGGTGGAGCTGATGGCGTATTAGAATTAGCAGGAACAGGTCTTACTGTTGAAACTGAAGGTCAATACAGAGTATTTGTTGATATTGACAATATGACGTATGAATTAACTCAAATCACTAGTTGGGGATTAATTGGTAACCCTGTAAAAGGTTGGGGTGAAGACGTTCCATTAGACTATGTAGGAGGAGGAGTTTGGAAAGGTAATTTCTATTTCCAAAATACTGAAAATATGATCTTTAGATCAAATGGAGATTGGGGTAACTATGTAGGTAAAAAAGTAACTGGCTCTGAAAACGCAATTTTTGTTGGCCCTGATGGTCAAGGTGGTGTAGAAGATTTATACCCTGCAGGAACAGGTGCTTATATCGTAACACTAGATCTATCTGGAACAGAAACGGGATATACATATACTATGGAAGTAGATGAAAATGCTGTAGTCTCAGGTCCTGAAACTTTATTTATTCTTTCTAATGGTCAAATGATCTCAGAATTCTCTCCAAATGAAGAAACAGAAGGTATTTTCAATTCAAAAATGATTCCTTTGGAAGCTGGGGTAGAATATACTTTAAACAGTAAAGTAGACGGCACTGGTACAAGCTATGCTGTGTCTGAAGTGAGTTTTGGTGAAGCTGGTGAATCAGATAATGTTTCAGGAACTTTAGGTATTGCAGAAGGTGATGCTTCATTTACAGTAGGTCATACACAAGCCTACAATTTCTCATTCAACTTTATTACGAATGAAGTAAACTGGAAATATTACAACCTAAAAGTATTCCATTCTGAATGGGATCCTGAAAGAAACGAAGGTGCTGGAGATTGGGTATGGGAACCTAGAGATGAGTTTTTGATGGAATATGTACACCCACTTTCATATAAAGTGACGGCAGAATTTAAAGAAGGTTTTGCATCAAAAATCTATTCTCCTTGGGAGGTTGTAATCGGTTTACCTTTAAATGCTGATCAAGAGGCTCTTTCAGGTGATATTGCTGAAAATAAATCAATTGAAGAAGAAGGTAAAGAACCAATTCATTTTATGCATACAACGACTGGAACATATGAATTGACAATTGTTCTTGATGATGAATATGCTACAGGTACTTATGAGTTTGTAGCTCAATAAGACAAACTATCTATCACTTCCCTTTCATGAGGAGAGGGAAGTGATTTTTTATTTTTTGTACTACTTTTATTTTATGGAAATGATTCGATCACTTACATATTTATCTTTCTTGTCATTCTTATTTTTTAGTGGAATATCATGTTCAAATGATATCTCATTTAAAGAAGACAAATACGTAAAACAAATAACATCAGTAGAAATTATTTCCAGCGAAAAAGACAAACAACCTCTTCAAAGAAAAAATAATATCACATTTAGAAAAAGAGGAACAGCCTATCCTCAGGACCCTTCCATATTTATCAATCCTAATAAGACATTTCAAGAAATTGAAGGATTCGGAGGATTAATCTCAGATGCTTCATTGAGTGTGATTAATACCTTATCTAAAAGCCAAAAAGAAGAATTACTTAATGCTTATTTTAGTGAGGCAGGGAATAATTATAACTTATTGAAAATAAATATTCATAGTAGTAAATATTCAAAAGAGCGATATACTTATATACAAGAAAATGATGAATCTTTAGCTTCCTTTAATATTCATCCTGATAAAGAAAATAGGATTCCTTTTCTAAAGGAGGTATTAAGAAATACTGATTATCCAGTGAAAATTTATGCTACTCCATGGAGCCCACCTGCTTTTATGAAAGACAATAATAGTATGATTAATGGGGGACGTCTTCATAAAAAATATTACCAACATTGGTCTGATTATTATGTCAAATTTATTCAAGCCTATCAACAGGAAGGCATAGATATATGGGGAGTAACCTTACAGAATGAACCGATGCGAGTACATAAATGGGAATCATGTATTTTTACAGCATCTGAGGAAAAGGATTTTTTGAAAAATTATTTAGGTCCGACTTTTAAAAATAATGGGTTGGAAGACAAAAAAATCATCGTCTGGAATCAAGAAGACAATCTTTTGGCACATCGTGCTCAGACAATTTTTGAAGATCAAGAAGCCAACAAATATGCATGGGGGATTGGGATCAACAGAGAAATTTCGGCCTTAAATCAAAATGATAATTACATTTTAGGGGTATATGAATCTTATCCTAATAAAAAGGTAATACAAACGGATGCGAAAGTTTTAAATAATGAGAATTCATGGGAAAGTGCATCTATCTATGCAGCACAATTAATCAACGATTTAAATCAAGGCATTGTCGGTTGGACAGATACAAATTTATTCAATGATACATCAGATGGTGAGTGTACCTTATCATTTGATCAAATAAATGATGAATTAACCTTTACACCTCGTTATTATTTTCTAGGACATTTTTCAAAATACATCAAAGAAAAAGCAAAGCGGGTAAGCAGTTCGGTAAGTACATCTGAGTTATTATCAACTACATTTGAAAATGAAGGGAACTACACGACTATCGTTTTAAATACATCAAATAATCCTATTAATTACAAGGTTGTGGTTGAAAATAAAGAAGTGAGGATTTCTATAGAACCACAAGAAATTCAGACTTTATTGTTTTAATTTAAATATAAAAACCGCAATTAGTTAAAACTAGTTGCGGTTTCATTTTTATAAATTATTATCAAGCCATTCCATTCTTTCTGTAAGGTAGTTCTTGACGTGTTCTACTTCTTCATCATAGGTGTCATATACGGCGGTATTCGGCCAAATCCACTCTCCAATTACATTCCATTTTTTATTATTTTCGATATTAGCATAACGAAGGTCGTGTGCATTTTCATTTACGAAATTAATAAGATTGGGTAGTTCAGTTTTAAAATAATTAAAGCGTTCTCTAACGAGTGAACTAAACTCTGGATCTTCCATCATCCTACTGATCCAAGCGTTATCTCTTACCCAAAAACCAGAAGTGTTTTCATGTAAGCCATCTTCATAGTAAGAATTTCCTAAAGCAAGATCAAAATCCCATAATGGACCCATTGTAATTTTTTCACCACGAACATAGGTAAGGTAAATACTTGACCAATTTCTAGCATCAGGATTTCTCATAATTTCATTAATTAAAAACCAATCGGCAAAAGTAGTCATGTCTACATATTGTCGGTATCCAAGATCTTCATCCTTGAAATTATCTCCCATCAATGCATTTTCAAAAGCATTAATATGACCTTTCACATGTGTATATTCTTCACTTACAAATTCAGTATCAGGATCTTTAATATTGATGTAAAAATTATTTGTAGAGAAGTAAGTATCACCTTCATCAATTCTATCCAATTGATCAATTTCCATCAACCAACCATCATCTTTTAAATCCACTCGGTTGCTACTTTCTTCTACTTTTTGACAGATATGATACGTTCCAACATATTGAGAATTAATGAAAACTTCAGCCATTTGACCTTGTGGTGTATAAGGTAATTCACTTATTCTACCCATTTCAAAAGCTAAACGATTTCTCAATAACGATTTGTCAGAATGTTCTGCTAAGAATATCCATTTTTTGTCTGCCGGTAAGCCAAACATTGAAGTCTTATCGTCAAATTTTAATTGATAAGGCTTTTTATCGTGGAAATACCATGTAGAATTTCCTCTTCCTCGAATACCCGCAGGAAGATTTGAAAAATTAAATTCCTCATGAACATCCGAAGACATAGATATTTTTGCTTCTACATAATCTTCTTTCTGATCAATTGGTTGATTGCCTGTAGTACGAATATCTACAATCGGTAAATTTGTAAAACGAACAATGTCGATATCATACGTTTTCGTTTCTTGTCCATTGGATGCAACACTGTAAGTAAGTGTTTTTGTAAAATCATTGGCAGTAATTCCAGATTCTTGATTTACACCGTCAATACTTATAGAATTTCCTTGGAATTCAAAAGAAGTCACTAATGACTTTCGAGAAACATCTCTACTTACCGTAGCTGAAAACCCATTTTCAGTTTGTTCAAAATCAGTATCAAATAGAATTTCTTCATTTAAGGTTCTATCCAAATACATTCTAGTGAGTTCTGGCGTAGTGGTGTCATCATTGTTTGGAATTAGTTCTTCTGATGTACAGCTCATAGTTAGCAATAGCAACGCACCCATTAATTGGTTTACTTTCATTTCACTTAATTAGTTATTAGTCAGATTTGTTGATCAGTTAAAGTACAAAAAATTCTTCAAATTTTCGCATTTCAACACATAAAAAAGTCACATTACCTTATTGATAATGTGACTATTCAGATAAATATATCTTAAGATATTTTTATTTTATTTTATCGTAAGCTCTGAGTTGATACTTTGCGACCCAATTCTTATCTCTTTTCGTGACATAGTCATAACCTAATGTTTGGAATTTATAGGAGAAAATGCCTTTGTCATAGGTAACTTTTGTTCCGCCAACTTTCTTTTGTACATAGCCATAATCATTCACTAATTCTTGCATATAAGAAACAGAAATGTCTCTCACATCATCTTTAGAATCAGCAATAAATTCTATATCAAAACCGATAAGTCTTTGTTGAGCATTAAACTTACATTTGTAGGCAACATAATAGCCTGACATATTCTTTTTATAGGCTTTTAATCCATCATAGATAATAAATTTCTTTTTATCTCTGTCGTCTTCTTTTCTGTATAACTTTTTAAAAGCCTTATAATCCATTTTATAAGTATATTCTTTATCTATCAAGAGTTTTTCTTGAGCAAACAAAGAACTAGACATCATGATAATTAATGAAAACAGTGTTAGTAATTTCATCTTATTATTTCTTTTTATTCAAAATTTGACAATAGAATCTATGTATAATTCTTTTCTAATACGTAATGTATAAATATTAGTTTAAGTTCTCCATAGATTCATATATTAAAAGACAATTGTTTCTTATCTTTTGACAATCGATTATACTTGAGATTGAATTAATTACAATTTAATTAAATACTGCTATTACCAACCTATTTTAAGAAAAATGATCAATATTAAACATAAAAAAAGAGTATATGACGGCTTTTTAAAAATTGATGTCGTGACTTTCGATCATACAAAATTTGACGGTTCTCAATCCAAAGTGATATCAAGAGAAATCATCGTAAGGAATGAAGCAGTGGCTGGATTATTCTTTCATACTGAAGAACAAAAATATTGGTTTGTAGAGCAAATTAGGATTCCAACGATTACACCTGAAAATCCAAACGGGATTTTATTGGAATGTATAGCAGGGATGATTGATGATGGCGAAACGGCGGAAGAAGCAATCAATAGAGAAGCTATAGAAGAGGTGGGATGCAGTATGAAAAATTTAGAATATATCACTACTTTTTATGCATCGCCGGGAAGTTATAGTGAAAGAGTAGTCGTCTTTTATGCTGAGTTGGATGAAGTAGTGCATGAAGGTGGTGGTTTATTGACAGAAGGAGAAGATATACGTATCGTAAAATTCACATTCGATGAAATGCTGAAACACTATCAAGAAGATAAATTTAAAGATGCTAAAACAACGCTGGCTGTACAATGGGAATTATTACGAAAACTTAAAAACCACTAATGTTTTCTTTTATTAAACTTTAAAATAGTCCCTTTCTATAGAAAGTCGTTACTTTTGCTTCCACTAAATTAGAAGCCTGTACAAACACTTTTTATCACCCTTACAAATGTTTCACCTTAAATCCAACCAAAAGAAATTCTACAAGGAAGTTTGGGACGTTGCCCTTCCTATTTCTATGCAAAGTTTATTACAATATGCATTGGGAATGATCGATCAAATAATGGTAGGTCAATTGGGGGAAACGATCATTGCTTCTGTAGGCTTGGGTGGACGAATGACATTTATCTATATCGTTGGCATTATGGGATTATCCAATGGTGCAGGTGTATTTGTAGCTCAGTATTGGGGTAAAAATGAAAAGGGAAAAATCAGTTATCTCGTAGGTGATTTATTGAAAATCGGGCTTCTTGTGATGATAGTAGGTATTGCTGCGAGTGTTTTTCTTCCCGGACAAATTCTTTCTTTATTTTCTGACGACCCTGAAGTAATTCAATATGGTGGTTTGTATCAGCAAATTGTAGCTGTTGGATTCCCTGCAATTTTATTAAGTAGTGCATATAGTGCTTCACTGAGAAGTATAGGGCAAGCAAAGTTGGTAATGAAGCTAAGTTTCATCAAAGTGATTGTCAATACGGTAGTGAATTATTGGTTGATTTTTGGTGGATTAGGTTTAGCACCAATGGGTATGGAAGGAGCTGCATGGGCAACAGTCATTTCGATGTGGGTGGAAGCAATTGCCTTATTGATTATCATGCGTATCAAAAAATATCCTGGAAATGTAGAAGCAAAACACTTCTTTCGCTTCGAGAAATCTGATATTTATCCATTACTTAGTGTTAGTGCACCTTTAGTGGTAGGAGATATGTCATGGGCCATAGGAGAGACGTGTTATTCTATGATTTATGGCAAAATGGGTACGATTGATATTGCTGCCATGACGATGACGATTCCATTGCAAATGCTAAGTATTGGTTTCTTTATGGGACTAGCTTCAGCAGCAGCTATTGTTATTGGATTTCAATTAGGACAGAACAATATTTTAAAAGCTAAAATATATGGAGCAAAGTTGTTGAAATTTACTTTTATATCTGCCTTACTTGTTGCTCTGTTTATCGCATTGCTTACACCTTTTTATATTCAGTTGTATGAAGTAGCTGACACAGTAGCAGATATTACTCTTGAATTGTGTTTAATTTTCGCATTCCTGTTACCTTGTAAAATGTGCAACTTTATTTTAGCGGCAGGGATTTTACGTTCAGGAGGGGATACAAAATTTACTACAGCTTTAGGGATGTTTAGTACTTGGTTGTTTTCAATTCCCTTAGGATTACTTGCAGCTTTTGTTTTTGATTTGCCTTTATTTTGGGTGTATATCGTCGTTTCTTTAGAAGAATTTCTTCGTCTAATACTCTATATCAGAAGAAAAAAATCAGGAAAGTGGGCTAGAAATTTAGTCAATAAATAAAAAACCTCTCAATTTCTTGAGAGGCTAACTAGCTTGGTCTACTATGCACCTGTAATACCAAACAGGTTATTAATTTCTTTGTATCAATATAGTAAAAATTAGGATAGAAAACTAGCCTTCTAACATTTATTACTGAATAATCATATTTTAAATAAGATATTTATTATCCCTTAAAAACCATTACAAGTTGGCTTTACAGAGTTAACATTACTTTGGATATTATTAATACGGGCACTTAAAATACTTCTTGCTAAAGATGCTGAAATTCCATCAGCACTTGAGATAGCATCAATAATAATATCTTCATTATGATTATAGATTTCAATCATATATTCGCCATTTAATACTAATGATTGGCATTCATTATCAGAGATCGCATCTTGGTATCTACCTTCTGCCCTGTAATATTCTGCCACTGCTTGAATAGCATTAAAATCTTCTGGTTGTGCTCTGTCTCTAAATAAACCAATGGTTTTTAGCACATCATGATTACAATTACTTGCATTGATAATAGGCAGAGCATTATTGATGGAATTTATTTCTGCTTGCACTTCACTTGTTGAAGAGGACTGAGCAACACAACTCATATTATCTTCCAAGTAATCCACATAATTATTAAGTGCAGTTCCTAAAGCAGCACAATCTCTTGCATCATAAGCATCGTAATAAGCTGTTTTATAATTTTCTCGAACCCCTGCAATTGTTAATTCTCCACATGGAGCATATAATGCAGCAATTCTTAAACACTCATCGTAAGTGTCTTTTGTATTTTTCCATGCTCTAAGTCTCTCTCTTACTAAATCTTCTCCATCTGTCGTAGAATCAGCTTCAACATATGCGGTTTCGATACAGTTTCGATTATCTTCAATAAATGAAATAATAGAATCTACTGAGGCCGCAGCAGCAGAACAGTTTGCTGAATCAATATTTTGATATGTACTAACCAGTGAATTGTATTGAGATAATGCAGTTGTTGATGAGCAATTTAACTCATTTTCGTCACAAGCCATTAGTATAAATGGGATGCATAGAGTAAAGATAAGGTATTGGTTTTTCATAAAAAGTTAGGTCTAACGGTGTGTCATTTTAACCACAACAATGAAAAATCAGTTTCTTGTTTTCCATAATATCTTGGAAATCCACTTTTTTGACTTCTAATAATTCAATAATTACATCTTGTTGTTGTCCAATACTTTATCGAAATTTTAAAGGATATCGAAAACAATTCTTTGAAAAGAGGATTTTTATAGGAGAAAATAGCAAAGAAGTTATGTGGATAAGAGCAATTATATTTCTAATCATCAATTTTGCCGGTCTAGCAATTGGTGGAATATTTACAGGAGAAGGCGTTCCTTCAGATTGGTATCAAACGATGAATAAAGCACCATGGACTCCTCCAGGTTGGGTGTTTGGTGTGGCCTGGACAACCATCATGATCACCTTTTCATGTTACTTAGGGTATTTATTCCCCAAAGAAATTAGAACAAAATTTATCACACTTTATGTTGTTCAAGTACTCTTAAATATCAGTTGGAATCCCATTTTCTTTTATTTTAAAAGTCCTATTCTCGGATTGGTCACCATTGTGGGTTTGACGGCAGTAATTTATTTTTATATCATTAAATATTGGAAAGTAATGCAATGGAAATCTCTTTTCATATTGCCTTATTTTATTTGGATAAATATAGCAACAAGCCTAAATATGTATATTGTAATCCATAACTAACAAACGTCTTTTTTGTCCACAAGAATCATCAACACTTTTGTTGCATAAGAGATATGTCTAATCATCACCAATCTATAGTTTTTGTCCCGTCTTTCTGTCTTGATTCGTAATACATAAATAACTATATTGGAAAAGCATTTCAACAATTTAAAAACAAACTTTATTTAACATTGCAGAAAAAAAAGGAATTTATACTAACCGTGATATTCATCGGGATAGCTAATATTTTGAGTGCTCAATCTATTGACTTTTCTAATGTAAAGTTAAATCAATCTATTCTTTCAACGCTCACATTAACGGAATTAAAAGCTTCAAATGCGAAAATTGATAGTATAAAGGCTACTCCAATCGAAATGGATATGGCAACTTTTGATTCTTTAATTTATATAGGAGAATCCTATTATGAATATTATAAAGATTCGGATAAATGTGTTTTAGGTGTTGTTGATTTTGAAAATGAGGAGACAGCACTTAAAATAGGGCATTTGATATTCAATAATTCAACGACAATAAGTGAAGTCTCAAAATATTTCAGCTCAGATTGTAGTACATTAAAATCAATAAGCATCTACGAAAAAGAGGGAGACTTTAGAAGTTGTGATATCCCTGTAACCTTTCAAGGTCAATTGACGGATAGCAGGATGATATTTTTCTTTAAAAATGGGAAGTTAAATAGGATTGACTTTTGGGATGAATATTAAATGTTTTAGTATTGTGCTAAAGGCATAACTACGAACTCTCTTATTTTTTTAAGTTTTGTTTTTTTACCTAAATCATCAAGAATAGATCTAGAAAGACTTAAGACAAACAAATAATTATTCAATGATAAAAATATCTATTCTCTTACTATTAAATTTTCTATCTCTTTCAAAAAATAATCAACCAGAACAAGAAATTAAAGATTTTTATAAATGGTATTTGAATGGAGGAAGAGAAGAGGTTCAACCAAGTTTCAAACGAACAGAAAATGGTTTCACAACTTTAAACATTAAGGAAATAGAAACAATTCTAGAGCAAAAAAATGTATCTAAGCATCTTCTAGAAAAGTATCACAACAAATGGACTGATTGTCAAACAAATTTATCAAAATTACACTATGAAGATTTTCAAGCCATTGATGATATTTCTGGAATTGAAGATCTGATGTGCGATGTCCAATCTGATTTCTGGTTTGCTGAGTCATTTGAAAATCCTAATGAATTTAAGTTAGAAAAAGGTGAATATATTGATGAAAATAAATATAAAGCTGAGATCTCAGTTTCTTCAGCATTATTGAAGTTTCAAGTAATAATGATAAAGAAAAATGGTAAGTGGTTACTTTATGATATTAAATAATGAGTACTTATTATATTGATAGTAAGTGAGTTCAATTAAAACAAAAAATCCTGACCACAACAATGATCAGGATTTAACTTTTACACTATTTTATGTTACTGATTACCATAGGCATCGATAATGCCCCCAGTTAACCTAACTATTTCTGTATTCGTTGCAATCAAATTGAAGATAGCGGTTAACCTTGCATTTTGAGCATCCAAATATTGTATTTGAACATCTCTCAAATTGAAGGAATTGATTTGTCCATTTTTATATCTTTCAGAAGACATGTCCAAGTTTAATTGTGCTGTTGCTACTTGCTCCTCCGTAAGATCCAAAATCTCTTGCTGAAGTACATAGGTATCATAAACTTGCATGATTTGATTATTCAAACTATGTGACATCTGTGATGTTTGAATATCAGCAATCTGCTTGTTGATCGTTGCAATTTGTTTTGCTCTTCTTCTGCTTCCTCCCATATAAATTGGAATTGATAGAGTAGCCCCGACTGTACCACTTATTCCATCAATATTAAAGTTGGGAATACCTTGAGCACCTCCATAATTATCGGTGTATTTCAAATTTGCATTACCTGTGATTTGTGGGTAAAAAGCTGCTTTTGCCAACTCAATATCTTTTTGCTTAATGATCTGATTGATATATTGATTTTTTAACGTAGAGTTATCTGCATTCATACGTTGAATCAAGTCTTGTAAAACATAATCTTTTTCTACTGCCTCAAAAGATTCCGTAAGATTATAATACGTTTGCTCACTTTCTGGTACACCCATGATAAAGTTTAGATCGCGCAGTTTTAATTGTAGCTTATTCTTCTGTTCTAAAGCATTTTTTCGATCTTCAAACCATGCTATTTTAGCTTGTAGAACATCATAAGTAACCTTTTGACCTAATTCTTTTTGTGTATTAGTATAATCAAAACGTTCTTTGGAAAGCTGAGCTAATTGTTCCGCAACTTCTAATCTGTTTTGTTCTAATAATGCCTCGTAATACCCTACAATGATATCTTTAATAGTATTTTCTATTACGACTTGTGCATTACCTTCTGAGAAATGTTCTAATTCTTCCAATTGTTGTTTGTTGATCCAAACTTGAAAGCCATTAAAAATCGTAAATTGAGTCTGCACACCAGGACTTAATACACCTAAGTTGGATTGTGCGGCATGTGACCAGTTATGATTCCAGTCTACATTTGCAGAAACTGTAGGATACAAACCTGCATTTTCTAATGTATTATTTGCCTTTGCAATATTTACATTTTGTGCTTCAATACGGATGTCATAATTGTATTCTAAACCTTGTGCAATAGCATCTGCTAAGCCTAAGATTATTTCTTGTTGTACAACTTCATTTTTTTTCTCTTGAGCGAAAATTTGACCTAAAACGCCCAATAGTAGAAGTGTACCGATATATAGTTTTTTCATTATTGTTGTCTTTTCAACCCACCCTATATTTTATACAGAGTGGGAGGGTTTAGTTTATATTAATAGACTTCTAATTCTTGCTCTTTTTTGATTGAGATACCTTTATCTTTCTCCATCATTTCCTTTTCTCTTTTAATCTCAGAAATAGCAGTTTCTACTTCTTCACGAGACGGCATTTCACCTGTTAGAACCCATTTGAACATCCTTTTAATGTCATTAATCACTTTAACTAATACAGGAAGAACTGTAAGAATGAATACAGTACCAATCATAATACCATACGCTAATGCAATAGCAACTGGTACTAAGAATCGAGACTGAGGTGAAGTCTCCAAGATCATTGGATATAAACCAATGGTTGTGGTCAATGTCGTCAATAAAATAGGCCTAAATCTAGACTTACCTGCATTGATTAAGGCATTGTCAAATGACATTCCTTCTTTAAGGTCTTGATTGAATTTCGATAGATAAACAACCGCGTCATTAATTATCGTCCCTGAAAGGGCAACCATACCCAACATACTGAACATTGAAATGGTCTGTCCTTCGATGCCATGTCCCCACATTGCACCAATAATACCCATTGGAATCATACCTAATACAATGGCAGCTTGGACAAACGATCTGAAGTGTAACATCAAGATCATTACAATTAATAAGAAGGCGACAGCATATGTTTTTAATAACTCTGAAGAATCTTCTTTTGAACTTTTCAATTGCCCTTGGTATTCATATCTAACCGTAGGGAATAAAGTTTTTAATTGAGGTAAAGAAACTTTTTCCAAGTCTTCAATAATAGGTACTGAAGAATCATCTGAATTTAATAAATAAGCCTCCACACGAATCTCTTTTTCTCCATTGTAATGATTAATGGCAACTGGACCACGTGTGATATTAAAATCAGCTAATAAGGCTAAAGGATATAGACCTTCTTGCGTACGAATACGCATTCTTTCAAGATCACCCATAGTCGAACGGTTTTCCTTTTTATATCGAACATAGATTCTAATTTCATCCTTGTTGACCTGTAATCTTTGTGCTTCTGCACCAAAGAAACCATTTCTGACTTGTGCCATTAATGAAGCCTCTGTAAACCCTAATGCATATGCTTTTGGTTTCAAATGTAATCGGATTTCTTGCCCACCAATTTGGTTGTTGTCCATTACATTATAAAGGGCTGTATGCTCATTTAATTCATCTTTTAAATAATCAGCAGCTCTTTCTAATTCATCATAATCATAGCCTAATAAACTAATAGAAACAGGTGCACCCCACATGTTATTTGCACCGACAGAAAGTTTACGAGCAGTAGGTTCATCCCCAACAATTTCATTCACTTTCGCCTTGATTGTAGAAGCGTCAATTGGAGATTCAGTTAAGTCTTCCATGATTACGAAAACTGAACCCGTATGAGTACCACTTTCCGCTCCATTAAATGCAGAACCTAAGCTTACAAATGTATGTTCTATGAATTCAAAATCTGTATTGTACTCTTTTTGTAATTCTTCATTGGCTTTCCAAACAGCATCTTCGTAACGCATTAAGTAAGACTTCGTTGTATCTTGATGAATACCTGGTTTTAAAGCTAAATCAATATTAAAGAAATCACCTGGAGGGCTAGGGAAGAAGGCCAATTGAATTTTTCCACCGCCAATTAAACCAACTGTGAAAATAATGGCAGCTGCAGGGATGGCAATACCAAACCATTTGTGTGCTAATAAGAATTTTAATGTAGGAACATATAATTTATCTCTAAAAGTGAAGATAAATTTGTCCAGTACTTCTCTTACTTTATTAAATTTTGACTTCTCTTTTCTTGGAGTTAAAACAGCTGGTGAACTCACGTGTGAAGGTAATAAGAGCATTCCTTCAAAAAGAGAGAATAACAAACATAGAATAACGACGACTGCCATTTCTGACATCATTTCCATTCCTGATTCTAAGAAAAGGAAAGGTACGAAAGCAATAATAGTTGTAGATACTGAAGTAAATACAGCTGGAATAACTTCCATTGTACCATCAATAGCGGCATTAATAGGTGTCTTACCCATTTCATAATGCGTAAAGATATTTTCTCCAATCACAATACCATCATCTACAAGGATACCAATAATAAGGATCATACCGAATAATGAAATCATATTCAATGTCACGCCCATTAAACTGGCAAAAATAAACATCCCTAAGAATGAAGAAGGAATGCCCCAAGCTACCCACAATGAAAGTCTAAAACTTAGGAACAATGAAAGTGTAATGACTACTAAAATAATTCCTAAAAGACCATTGTCAATCAATGTATCTAATCTTGCATCAACTACAGAAAGGAAATCAAAACCAATAATGATTTCGGCATCATTATGTTCTGCATTAAACTTGTCAGCGTATTCATTAATATATTCTGAGATATCTTGTAAATCCTCAGTATGTAATTTTTTGATTTGAATAGAAACAGCATTTTTACCATTCATCCAAACAGCATTGGGAACATCTTCAAATTGATAATGAACATCTGCTAAATCACCTACTTTTACAATGCGTCCAGAACTTGTCGCTCTAACTACAATATCTTTAATATCTTCAGGATCAGAAGAACGATATCTTGCAAGAACAGAGATTTCTTCTCTTTTATTTTTAATTGTACCTCCTGTAATATCAAGGTTATTATTCGAGATCGCCGTTTTTATATCCTCAATACTAATATTGTAACGACGTAATAAGTCTTCGTCTACTTCAACAGAAATTTCTGTATTTGGAAAGCCGGAAATAGAGACCTGTGAAATTTTACCTGATGCTAAGAAATCATCTTCAATACGTTGCGCGTAGTTTTTCAGATCTCTTAAATTGTCTCCCTTCAGGTCTAAGAACATGGCGTCTGTTGTGGCTCTAGTTTTAGAAACAGAAGGCTTTTCAGCACCGGCAGGGAAATTGGAAATACCATCTACTGCATTTTTTACATCTGTCAATACCTCATCAATATCAGCTCCAGCTTCTGTAGTAACAGTTACAGTTGCAATATTTTCAGCAGAAACAGAGTTTGTTTCTTTTATTCCTGGTATACCTCTAATTTCATTTTCTATCAAAGTTGTAACCCCTTCATCCATTTCTTTAGGAGAAGCACCTTGATACATTACGCGAACAGTGATTGTTCTTGATTCGATAAGTGGGAAAGAAGCTTTACGCATACTCCAAGTTGCTAATCCTCCTAAGATTAAGATGAGTAGCAACGCCATATGTGCGTAAAAAGGTTTCTCCACAAAAGTTGTGATAATTTTTTTCATGATAGGCTAGTAATGAGGTTAATTAGCTTCTTACGTTTACTTTCATTCCTTCTTTACCATTGAAAACAGATTCTGTAACAATGACATCTTCATTTGAAATACCTTGGATAAAGAAACTGTCACCATTTGTTTTGATCACTTCAATTTCTTTTTGGTGTAAACGATTCCCCTTAACAATAAAAATATATTTAGCATCTGTGATGGCTTCTCTTGGAAGTTCAACTACATTTTGTAATTCTTCGCCTTTAAACTCAACATAAACAAATTGACCTTCAAAGATTTGATCATTTGCTGTTGGATTAATTCTTACATAAATCTTAATTGTTTGTGACTGAGGGTCCACAATTTTTGCTTTACGTGTCACCCTTCCTTTGATAGAAGCATGATCAGTAGATTCACTGATGACATTTACTTGATCACCATTTTTGATCCATCGAGCATTTTCAGGCTCTACTTCAACAACTACTTCCAAAACATCAGTTTGGCTAATTACACCAATCTCAGAACCTGGAGAGGCAATGGAACCTGACTCTAAACGTACCGATTTAAAAGTCCCATTAAATGGAGCATAAATATTATATTTAGATAAGTTTATTTCACCTTGTTTGATCGCATAATATTCAGTAATTAAACTTCTAGATGCTAAGAAAAATCGTTCTTGATCTGAATGAATTTCTGGTAATTCTGGAAGTGGAGCATCAATCTTTACTTCACCAAAGAAGGCATACCATTTATCATACTCTGAAGCATAATCAATTTTAATATCCGGTAGAATAGAAGCGATAGTATTCATAAAACTACTTTTCTGAGACTTCAGTGTAGCTTCAATATCATTATCGAATATATGTACTAATTTTTGTCCTTTACGGAATGTATTTCCTTCTTTTAACGCGACACCAGTCTTCATAATACGGCCAGCAACTTCAGTAGAAAGGATATAAGTTTGTGCAGTACTTACTCTACCATGAAACTTTTGATCGTTACTAATATTAATAAATTTTGCAGGTTCAGCTTTAATAGATAAAACTTTCTCTGCTTTTACTCCTTTAGCAGGAGAAGGCTTATTTTCAATGCTGAAATAGGTAAAAACGCTAGCTGCGCCGACTAGAATAAGAATGCCTAATAGTGTGACTATATGTTTACGAGACATATTGATTAGATAGTTTGATAATGAATGATTTTTTTTCAAAAACGAAATAAATCAAACGTTTTCCCTATCCATAAATTATTCAACGTAGGAGACGTATGCTTCTATCAAACCTATTATTTGCTCAATAACCTTGTTCGTTGAGAAACTTTTACTTTTCATAGATAAAAATCGCATATTCGTTGATTCTACTATTATTTTAAATTTTATCTCTCTTCATTTGAGTAAAATATATTTCTGATGAAAGAACGATTTAACTTTACTATACCAAAATGGGCCATACTTCCATTGGTGACATTAGGCTTATTTATCTTCTTGATGAGTACGGAATTATGGTTGGGCTATAAATATGCATTAATAAGAGCATCAATATTTATTTCAATTTTTTTGTTTGTAGTCGTTACAAATATTGGATTGCTTGTACCCAATCTATTGATCAAAAGAAGTAATAAATTACTTTACTTGTTTAGTGCAATTGTGCTCTATATTATCGCTATAAAAAGTTTTATCTACCTCATTGAAATTACTTTTCATATGATCGATGCAGATCTCTTTTTTGCTGAACACCAGGAATTGAGAGCAAAATTGGATGGTAAATTGACCTTTGAGTGGATTTGGCCTTTTGGATTTGGAAGTGTATTTATTTTAATCTCAATTTTTATCAGCACAGTATTAAAATTGAGTGATCACGATGATCGTCAGAAAGAAAAGAAAAAAGAGTTAGCACAAGGAAAAGTTGAAGCAGAACTAAAGTTTTTAAGATCTCAGATAAATCCTCATTTCTTGTTTAATGCATTAAATAATATCTATAGCATGTCCTACATGCAGATGCCTCAGGCTACGGATAATATAGCCAAGCTGTCAGAAATGTTGCGTTACCTTCTGTATGATTGCAATGAAGAAATAGTAGGTTTAGAGAAGGATGTAAATTACCTTCACAATTATATTGACTTCCAGCAATTAAAAACGGAGACTCCTCAAGATATTACATTTGAAATACAGATAGAAAATCCTCAATTTAGATTAGCTCCGATGCTTTTAGAACCATTCATAGAAAATGCATTTAAGTATAGTCGATTAGAAGATAATCCAGAAGGATATGTGAGAATTGAATTGGCACAAGTGAATGATACATTGACATTATTAGTGAAAAATTCAGTCACAGAAAACATAAGTCGTATTGCCACAGGTGGAATTGGATTAAAAAATGTACAAAAAAGATTAGATTTAATGTACACGAAAACATACTCTTTAGAAATAAAAGAAGGAACTGAAGAATTTGAAATCAAGTTGCAAATCGGGAAAATTGATTAAATCATGAAAATTAAAACGATTATCGTTGACGATGAACATTTAGCTAGAACATTATTAAAAGACTATGCTTCTAAAACGAATAACCTAGAGGTATTAGGAACATTTAAAAATGCGCTAGAAGCCATGTCGTTTTTACAGACGAATCATGTCGATTTAATCTTTTTAGATATTCAAATGCCTAATTTATCTGGAATTGAGTTTGTAGAAACTATGCAACAAAAACACCCCATGATTGTCTTTACAACGGCTTATTCTGAGTATGCAATTAAAGGTTTTGAATTGAATGCATTTGACTATTTATTAAAACCCATTACATTTCCAAGATTTCTCCAGACTGTCAATAAAGTCACTGAACAGTTTAATCTTATACAAAATAATACCTCGCCGCAAATTGAGATTCCTACAAGTGAAACAAATCATTCTTATATAGAAACAAAAGAAGATAGTATCACTATAAAAGCGGATTACAAACTTTATAAGGTGAAGTTTGAGAAGCTATTATATATGGAAGGTAAAAAGGAGTATGTTGCCTTTCATACAAAAGATAAAACAATTTTAGCGTTAGCATCTTTAAAAAATTTAGAAGAGTCATTAAAAGGTAAAGGATTTATAAGAATCCATAAATCATATATTGTCAATACGGATGAAATAGAAACCTTAGAAGGGAATATATTAGGTTTAGGAGAAGTTGAACTTCCTGTAGGACAAAGTTATAGAACTGATTTATTGAAAATATTTGAATAAAAAACGACTTAAGATCAAAGATTTAGTACATCTGTATCATTTATAGATTAAATTAGCTTTTCTCCTTGATTATGTGTATATTAAGAGAATAAATGAGATTTAGAATAGAGATTTTTTCTATTACTTCAAATCAATTAACTATTTAACCTCTTAAATAACGCAGAAATGAATTTTACACCAAAAAGAGTACTCAACGATCCACATGACGTCAAATCTTATCCTACCGTAGAGAAGTATATGACTAAACAACTCATTGTTTTTACACCTGAACAAAATATTGAGGAAGCAATGGAAGTATTGGTAGAACAAAAGATCTCCGGTGCACCAGTAGTAAACAAAGAAGGTGATTTAGTAGGTATGCTATCAGAAAAGGATTGTTTACATGTCATCTTAGAAAGTAGATATCTTAACTTTCCTGCAAGTCAAGGTAAAGTAAATGACTACATGACAAAAGCAGTATCTTCTATTTCGGTAGATAAGGATGTAGTGGAAGTAGCAATGTTATTCGAAAATTCATCGTACAGAAGATATCCAATCACAAGACAAGGAAAATTAATCGGTCAAGTATCGAGAAGAGATATTCTTAGAGCCGCAGTTGATCTGAGCTCTACAACTTGGTAGACAAAAATTAATTAAATGAGGCAAGCGATTCCAATAGAAGGGATCGCTTTTTTATGTTTAATGTTGAACTAATTACCATAGGTCAATTTTATTCTTCTCATATTCTACCACCTTTGTAACATGTTAGGTAAGAAAGTAATTAATTAGGTTAAAGCAGCTATTCTCATAAGAACATCCAATGGTTTTTAGACTGTTGGATGTTTTTTTACACTAAAAATTATAATTATAACTTTTGTTAAACACTTGACTAATTATTCTTTAGGATGAATCAATCACTTATTTTTACCAAACAATATTTACGAACAAATAAAAAGTGATGAAGCAACTCCTTATACTATTATTGACAGCTCTTAGTTTTACAACTCTTTCAGCACAAGAAAAGCCTATGACAAAATCAGAAGCTGAACAAGAGTATCAAAAGATAATGACAAATAGTGACGTCAATATTGGTGGCTTATCAGAATTACGCTATTACATCGAAACAGGCAACGTTAATTTTGATGATTACATTTATATCGCTCACTTATTACAAGATTATCCTAGTTATACAGTATCTTTATTAGAGATGGCTCGTCAAATTTCTTTTTCAAGAAGAGAAACACCGATATTTCATGATTTAATTGATTTACCTTTTCTTGATTTGGCAAAAAAATATAATGCAGATATACATAAATTAGTGTTATTAGCCATTCGTTCAAAAAATGAAGGAGAAGACAAAGCTTTACAATTACAGATTGATGAATTGAAAAGTAAATGTCACTTTCATACTATGGAAGAATTTAAAGCTCAACAAGGAAATAAGTAGATCATGTGTATGGATTTTGGAAGGTTAAAAGATATTTCTGGAGTAAATTTTCAGTTACCAGCTGAAGATCATTACTCAAAGATGATGTTTAGAAATCATCCTAATTTCATTAATAATTTTACTTTTAAAATTGGAGCTCCTGCTTGGTCATGTGCTGCATGGAAAGGAAAGATTTATCCTGATAAGGCACAACCTAATTCCTTTTTACACTATTACAGTGAGCATTTTGACACGATCGAACTTAATTCAACACATTATGGTATTCCTAAAACGGATACTTTAATGAAGTGGAAAACTACAGTAGGTGATTCCTTTAAGTTTAATCCAAAGTTTTTACAAAACGTTAGTCATAGGAAAAGACTTTTAAATTGTAAGTCAGATATTTATGAATTTACAGAACAAGTACGGATTCTAGAACATAAATTAGGCTATACTTGGCTTCAAATGCCTCCTGATTTTAAGATAAAAGAAGCAAAGGCGCTTTATAATTTTATTGATTTATTTCCAGAGGATTTATCCCTTGCATTGGAACTACGTCATCCTTCTTGGTTTGAAAATGAAAAAGAGTTAGATATTCTTTCTAAGAAACTAACAGAAAGAGGATATGCCATGATGATTACAGATGTGGCAGGGAGAAGAGATGTATTACATATGAGAGTAACAACACCAACACTTTTAGTTCGTTTTGTTGGTAATGAAATGCATTCAACGGACTTTTCTAGAGTAAATGATTGGGTAGAAAGAATTGCGTCTTTCAAAAGACAAGGTCTTCAGGAAGTGTACTTTTTTGCTCATCAACCAGAAGATATTTTAAGTCCTGAATTAGGACATTATATCGGAACTCAAGTAAAAAAGACTTTGGATCCGCAAATTATTTATCCAATTCTTAGAGAAAAGACAGAACAAGGATCACTTTTTTGATCTAGTTACAAGCATTGACATTCTTTATTTGCTAATTGACAATTTCTCATATAGCTTTGTGCAAACATAATGTGAAATCTTCGAAGTATGTCTTCTCGTACACAAACTAAATTTATTTTTGTCACAGGTGGTGTGACATCATCCCTTGGAAAAGGAATCATTTCTGCGTCTCTAGGTAAATTATTACAAGCAAGAGGCTATTCCGTAACCATTCAGAAATTTGATCCATATTTAAATATTGATCCAGGTACAATGAACCCGTATGAGCATGGCGAATGCTACGTAACGGATGACGGTGCTGAGACAGATTTAGATTTAGGACACTACGAACGTTTTTTAAATGTTCCAACTTCTCAAGCTAATAATGTAACTACTGGTAGAATCTATCACAATGTCATTACTAAAGAGCGAGAAGGTGCATATTTAGGAAAAACAGTTCAAGTTATCCCTCATATCACTGATGAAATCAAAAAGAACTTTTATAAAGTTGCTGAGAACGGTGAATATGATATCGTAATCACTGAGATCGGTGGTTGTGTAGGAGATATTGAGGCTTTACCATTTATCGAAGCAGTTCGTCAGGCAAGATTAGAACTTGGAGCTTCAAGATCAATGGTTATTCATCTTACTCTAGTGCCTTACTTAAGAGCTGCAGGTGAATTAAAAACAAAGCCAACACAGCATTCAGTAAAACAATTATTAGAAGCAGGTATTCAGCCAAACATTTTGGTTTGTCGTACAGAACACCATATACCAATGGATATGCGTCGTAAGATTGCATTGTTCTGTAACGTAGATCTAAATGCTGTAATTGAATCTTGTGACGCATCTACCATTTATGATGTGCCATTGTTAATGCAGAAAGAAAAGCTTGATGAAATCGTTTTGATGAAATTAAGTTTACCTGCTTACCAAGATCCAAATATTGATAATTGGTTAACTTTCCTACAAAAATTAAAAAATCCAAAAGATACTTTACGTATCGGATTAGTAGGTAAGTATGTTGAACTTCCTGATGCTTACAAATCAATTGTAGAAGGTTTTGTTCATGCAGGAGCTGTCAATGAAGTAAAAGTAAAATTAGAATATATCAAAGCGGAAGATCTTGTAGAAAGAGAAGAAGCTGTGAAAGTATTGACAGATCTTGACGGTGTATTAGTAGCTCCAGGCTTCGGTGAAAGAGGTATGGAAGGAAAAATCAATACTTGTAGTGTCGCTCGTGAGCATAAGATTCCTTTCTTTGGTATCTGCTTAGGTATGCAATCTGCAGTTATTGCTTTTGGTAGAGATATGGTAGGTTTAGCAGGTGCAAATTCATCAGAAATGGATGAAGGTTGTTCTCACCCTGTTATCGACTTAATGGAAGACCAAAAGAACCTTTCTCAAATGGGAGGTACAATGCGTTTGGGTGCATATCCTTGTGAACTTAAAGAAGGATCTATTGCAGCAAAAGCTTATAAACATTCTAAAATCTCTGAGCGTCACAGACACAGATATGAGTTCAATAACAAATATCTTGAGCAATATGAGAAAGCAGGAATGGTTGCCACAGGTATTAATCCAAAATCAGGATTAGTAGAGATTGTAGAAATTCCTGATCACCCTTATTATGTTGGAGCACAGTTCCACCCAGAATATAAGAGTACAGTAGAAAATCCACATCCTTTATTCGTTGCTTTTGTAAAAGCCGTGAAGGAATTGAAAAATAGTAAAGGAGAAGTAGTAAGCGCTTAGTTTAACTTCTTTTACGCATTGGCCCATAGGTGTTTACATCTATGGGCCTTTGTTTTTTAGATATAATTGATCGTTTTTTATACAAATAGCTATAAAAGATGTAACTTTGCACGCATTTTAAGTATAAAAGAACGATTTCACTTGTTGAATTTAATAGACAAGTGTCGTAAATTAATAAGATCAAAATGGATAAGAATCAATTAACAGGTTTCCTGTTATTGTCTGTATTACTAATTGGTTATATGTTCATTCAACCGGAAACTCCAGTTGAAGAACCAACACAAACAGAGGTACCTACAAGTGTTGTAGAAGGACAGTCAGATAATCAGTCATCATTCGTGTCTGAAGAAACTACTGCATTTAGCGATTCAGTATTAATGCAGAAATATGGTGTATTTGGTAGCTTAATGAATGGAGAGTCTAAAGAAGTTACTTTAGAAAATGAGAAAGTAAAAATTACTTTCGATGCAAAAGGTGGTAAAGTTACTGATGTTTTATTAAAGACTTATAAAACTTACGACAAGCAACCTTTACATTTAGTTGATGCAACACATTATTTAGTTCAGGAAAAATTACCAACTCAATATGGTTCTATCGACCTTAATACATTAAACTATTCAGCAAATATTTTAGGTAACAAACTTGAAATGATTGCTAAAGGTCCAAATGGAACAACATTAATCAAAAGAACTTATACGCTTGAAGCAGATAAATATGTTTTGGATTATGATTTAGATTTATCAGGAATTCAACAATTTATTCAAGGACAAGAATTAGCCTATACTTGGCATCAAAATATGAAAGCGGTAGAGCTTGACATGAAAACTTCTCGTCAAAAAACTACTGTTAACTATTTTACGAAAAAAGATGATTTTGACTATTTGTCTATGACTTCTAACGATAGAGAAGAAGAGGCATTAGAAGAGCCATTATCATGGGTGTCAGCAAAGCAAAAATTCTTTAATGTTGCTTTAATCACTGATCAGCAATTCAATAAAGCAAACGTAGCAACGGATGTTCAAGAAGAAAGTACTACAATCGTAAAAACGGCTGATATCGCTTTCCAAATTCCGTTGAATACATTACAAGCTGCGAATCTTAAATACTACTTCGGACCAAATGATTATAGAGTTTGTGAAGCTGTAGCACCAGGTTTCGAAGACAATGTATACTTAGGATGGTCATGGACTACTCCTTTATCAAAATATATTTTCATCCCTATTTTTGAGTTCTTAGAAGGATACGGTTTAGGTTATGGTTTAATTATCTTCTTAATGGTAGTATTAGTTAAATCTGTATTGTATCCTCTAACATTCAACTCATACAAATCAATGGCGAAAATGCGTTTATTGAAGCCGGAGATGGATGAGTTAAAAGAAAAGTATGGTGATGATCAAATGAAGATCCAACAAGAGACAATGTCACTTTACAGTAAAGTAGGGGCTAATCCATTGTCAGGTTGTATACCAATGCTTGCGCAAATGCCTTTCTTTATTGCATTGTATAACTTCTTCCCGAATGCATTACAATTAAGAGGTCAATCATTCTTGTGGGCAGATGATTTATCAACATATGATTCAATCGCTAGTTTACCATTCTCAATTCCAGTATACGGTGATCACGTTTCATTGTTCACATTACTTTGGGCTGTTTCAATGGTAGGTTACACGTACTTCCAAAACCAATCACAAGTACAATCTAACCCGCAAATGAAAATGATTTCATACATTTCACCTGCGATCTTCTTATTTATGTTCAACAGCTTTGCTGCTGGTTTAACATACTACTACTTCGTTTCAAACTGTATTACAATTATCCAACAAGTAGCTTCTAAGCAATTTGTAAATGAGGATAAGATTCGTGCAGTCATGGAAGAAAACAAAAAGAAAAATGCGAATAAAAAAGCTGGTGGATTCAGAGCTCGTTTAGATGAAGCAATGAAACAACAGCAAAAAATTCAAGATGAAAATAAGAAAAAAGGTAATAAATAAGCCTTTTCAATGATAAATTGGAGCCCTTTAAAGTTGATTTGAAGGGCTTTTTTTATTCTCCATTTTAATTTAAATAAGAGAATTTCGGAATATTCTAATATATATCTAAAAACGGCTTTTTTTCACTTTGAAAACAAAGAGACTATACTAAAAGTTGATTAGTTTAGTAGTGTAAACCCATTATTAAATACTAACTATGGATGTAGAAATTCTTTCACGAATACAGTTCGCTTTTACTGTTTCTTTTCATTATATCTATCCACCATTAAGTATTGGTTTAGGACTAATGCTTGTGATTTCAGAAGGCTTATTTCTCAAAACTGGAAATCAAATCTATGAAGTATTAACTCGTTTTTGGGTGAAAATCTTTGCATTGACTTTTGGTATTGGTGTAGCTACGGGTATAGTGATGGAGTTTGAGTTTGGGACCAATTGGGCAACTTATTCACGATATGTGGGAGATATTTTTGGTTCAGCGTTAGCTGCTGAAGGGATTTTCGCATTTGCACTAGAGAGTAGTTTTCTTGGAATCTTACTTTTTGGGTGGAATAAGGTTTCTCCTAAAGTACACTTTATGTCAACAGTAGGTGTGTTTTTTGGATCCATGTTCTCTGCAATTTGGATTGTAGTAGCAAACAGTTGGCAACAAACTCCAGCAGGATATCATATTGTAGGAGAAGGAATGGAAGCTAGGGCAGAAATTACAGATTTTTGGGAAATGGTTTTTAACCCTTCAAGTGTTGAGAGAATACTACATGTTTGGATGGGAGCATTTCTAGCAGGAGTCTTCCTTTTTATTAGTGTACATGCATATTATTTAGTTAGGAATAGACATCAGGAAATTTCTAAAATTGGTATTAGATTAGGTTTGATCACTGCCACAATTTGCTCTTTCTTACAATTATTTCTAGGACATTTGTCTGCTGATGGTGTAGCCAAAAATCAACCTGCCAAACTAGCTGCTTTTGAAGGTCATTATTATACAGAAAACCCTGCTGATTTATATTTATTTGGTTGGGTAGATCAAGAAAATAAAGAAGTCTATGGTATAAAAGTACCTGGAGGATTAGCATTTTTAATTGATCAAGATTTTGATACTAAAATTACAGGGCTTGATGCATTTGCTGAGGATCAGAAGCCTACACAGATTAATGCTATTTTCCAATTTTACCACTTAATGGTAGGTA
This sequence comes from Flammeovirga sp. AWQ4_249, assembly GCF_056161045.1. Taxonomy (NCBI): domain Bacteria; kingdom Pseudomonadati; phylum Bacteroidota; class Cytophagia; order Cytophagales; family Flammeovirgaceae; genus Flammeovirga; species Flammeovirga sp. AWQ4_249. The sequence goes on along the minus strand of NZ_JBSWYJ010000004.1, from coordinate 133,540 downwards.
TTGGGATGATGCTCATCGGTCTTTCACTTTTTGGTATGTTTTTACTAATAAAAGGAAGATTATTTGAGCATAAATGGATGTTATGGATATTTGTATTTGCAGTAATTTTACCACAATTGGCAAATCAATTTGGATGGTTTGCTGCAGAAATGGGTAGACAACCATGGGTAGTTTATGGTTTACTTAGAACATCCGACGCTCTTTCAAAAGCTGTTCAAGCAGATCAGGTCTTATTTTCACTGATCATGTTTACATTTATCTATACTTTACTCTTCTTGTTGTTCATTTACTTATTAAACAAGAAAATAAAACATGGTCCAGAAGATAGTCATTTGTATGAACATAGACCTCACCAACAAGGTATCAATGATTTCTTTTCAGAATAATAGAATACAACTATGGAAACATTTTTAGGTTTAGATTATCCTACACTTTGGTTTTTAGTTGTAGGTGCATTATTCTCAGGTTATGGGATTTTAGATGGTTTTGATTTAGGTGCAGGTGCAATGCATTTATTTATCAAAGAAGATAAAAATAGAAGAATAGCACTTAATGCGGTTGGCCCTGTATGGGATGGAAATGAAGTATGGCTAGTAATTGGTGGAGGTACTCTCTTTGCAGGTTTCCCTGTATTTTATGCGACGTTGTTTTCAGCGATGTATATTCCATTTATGCTTTTTATTATGTTTATCATTTTGAGAGCTATTTCTATTGAATTTAGAAGTAAAGAGCAAATGAAATGGTGGAGATCAATGTGGGATGTAACGTACAGTATCTCCTCTGGTATGATTGCATTTCTATTAGGAGTTGTTCTTGGAAATGTTTTAAAAGGGTTTCCTTTGGATGAGAATTATGAAGCGATTGAGCCTAATCTTTTTATGTTTTTAAATCCATTCTCAATATTAGTAGGATTAACCAGCTTATCATTAATGATGATGCATGGAGCAATCTATCTAGCTTTAAAAACAGAAGGGAAGTTATTTCATCATGTATCTCAGCTTTTAGAAAAATGCATGATTGGGTTTATTATTATGTTTACAATATTATCAGTCTATACACTAATTTTTCAACCTCATTTAGCTGAAAGATTTAAAGAACATCCTGAATTATTTGTGTTGCCATTAACTGCGATATTAAGTATTGCTAATATTCCTCGTTTAGCTAAAAAGATGAAATATTTAAGAGCTTTTGTATTCTCATCACTCACATTTAGTTTACTCTTAATATTAGTAGCTGTTCAATTGTATCCACATTTATTGATCGCAACAAATGATCCTAATAATTCTATTACAATATATAATGCAGCTGCTTCAGAGAAAGGTTTAGGACTGATGCTGACCATTGCCGCCATTGGTACTCCTTTGGTAATGATTTATACATTTATTGTGTATAGAATTTTCTGGGGCAAGGTAAAATTAGATGAACATAGCTATTAACATCAAAAAAATATAAATAAAAAAGGTATAGTCTTTCAACTATACCTTTTCTATGTATTAATATCTTTCTGTTTTCATCAGATAGTTTTTAACGTAATCCTCAACACCTTCTTCAAGTGAAGTAAAAGGCTTATCGTAACCAATTTTTCTTAGCTTTTCCATTGTAGCTTCAGTGAAATATTGATATTTATCTCTAATATCTTCAGGAGTAGGGATGTAAGAAATATTTTCCTCTTTACCCATTGCTTTAAATGTAGCTTTCGTAAGATCTAAAAATGTTCTAGCTTCTCCAGTACCCACATTATAAATACCTGAATGTTTTGCTTGACGATCATACATTAAGAACATCATGATCTCCACAACATCTTTAGCATAAACAAAATCTCTTTGTTGCTCTCCATCTTTATAATCAGGATTATGTGACTGGAATAATTTCATCCCATCCGTCTTATTAATTTGGTTAAAAGCATGGAAAACGACAGAAGCCATTCTACCTTTATGATATTCATTTGGACCATAAACATTAAAGAATTTTAATCCAGCCCAGAACATTGGCTGCTTTTCTTGCTTTAATGCCCAAATGTCAAAGTCATTTTTAGATTCACCGTAAGGATTTAATGGTTTTAAATCAGGAATTATAGTTTCACTATCTTCATAACCTAATTCACCTAAACCATAAGTCGCAGCAGAAGATGCATATACTAATGGAATAGCATACTTAATTGTTGCTTCCCACATCTTCTTTGTATAATCAGTATTTAAGTGAGCAAGAATTTCTCTATTGAACTCTGCAGTACTAGTACGAGCACCTAAGTGAAAGATAAATTCAACTTCTAAATGATTTTTATCTAACCATTCAAAAAACTCTTCTCGCTCTACCTTTTCAATGATTTTTTTTCCTTCTAAGTTTTTATTTTTCTCCGGAAATGAAAAATCATCAACAGCGACAATATGATTAAAATTATCTTGATTTAATCTTGAAATCATACAGCTACCAATAAATCCAGCTGCACCTGTTACTACAATCATGGTAAATTCTTTATTTTATTCTAACGCGAAGATAATTGATCTTAAGAATTCACCAACGATAATTGATAATTTAGTTTTTAATGATTTTGAATTCAGTACGTCTATTTAAAGCTTTACCTTCCTCTGTGTCATTACTTGCAATGGGTTTTTCAGGCCCATATCCTTTGCTTTTGAGTCTTTTTGAATCAATACCATGTAGTGTTAAGTAACTGACAATAGCATCAGCACGCTTCTGTGAGAGGGTTAAATTGATATCATTGTCACCCGTATTATCTGTATGACCTTCAATTTGAATTTCAATTCCATTATTTACATTCAAAAAAGCCACTAGATTTTCTAATTCCTCAGTTGATTCAGAAGTAATTTTACTAGAATTGACATCAAAAAAGATGTTATTCAGTGTAACTGTTTGATTGACTTTAATAGGGTTAAGATAAATGGAATATACTTTTTCAGGATTGTCTACCAATACTTGTCTTGAGTATAATTCAAAACCTTTACTTAAAATATTTACACCAATAGTGTTTTCGAGAGGGATACTTCTTAGTCGTATTTTTCCTAAGCTATCTGTTACTAATTCTCTTAAAAGGATATTTTCAGGCTGAGTGTAAATACTGACCTTTGCTTCATTTATTTTTGAAGAGTCTAACTTATTAAGAACATAAACTTCTATATCAACTAAATTTTCATTTAATATCGAATCAAGTTCAAATCCATTAGATGATACATTTACCTCTATTGCTTGAATTTCAGGGATATATGTTTTGTAAATATCATAACCGCCTAATCCATTCGGTCTATTTGAGCTAAAGTAAAGAACATCACCTGTTTCATTTGAGCTTGGTGTTTTTTCATCAAAAGGAGTATTTATAGGTATGGGTAATGAAATAGGAGTAGACCATTCATTCTCAGAGGTTCTATATGATTTAAATAGATCATACCCACCAATTGAATTGGTGTTATCAGAAGCAAAATATAGAGTATCTCCATTCATAGAAAAATAGGGATCAATTTCATTGTATTCACTATTTAATCCATTCACGAGAATAGGAGTTACCCATTTTTTTCCATTTCTTTTAGTATAATAAATATCAAATGCTCCTTTACCTTCTTTACGTTTTGTTGAAAAATAAAATTCTTTACCATCTGGTGTGAAAGTACCACCCAAAACTTGATTAGTGAAATTAGTAATTGGAGACGGAAGTTTTGTTTTACTTTTTGGTAAAACTGGATTTTCGGACAAATCTAATTTAGAATAGTATAGCCTGCCAACATCAAAACCATGATAAATGACCATAGTTTTACCAGATTTAGAAATGGAAGATAAAGCACTATTTCCTTTAATATTTATCGCTCTGTTGTTAACAATTTTTCCTTGAATAAATGTACTATCATCATAAGTAGAATAATAAATATTTTCACTTCTAAAATCTAAGTTGATAGGAGAAAAACGATCAGAAGTAAAGAATATTTGATTGGTATTGTATAATAAAACGGGAGAGGTTTCATTGAAATTAGAATTGAGGCTATCTAGATTCATACATGCCATAATCGTACTATCTTTATGACTAAGATTTTGTACTTGTTTTAGTAATTTTTCAATGAATTTCTTATCTGGTACAGTAACATTATCATAACTTTCTAAATAGCTATTATAATAGGAAATTGCCTTCTCAGTATTTTCAGTTAAATGATTTATTCTTGCATTAAGATAAATATTATCTAGTGTTGGTTTTAAGTTATAACTTACGATTGCAAATGAATCGGCTAAAATAAAATTCTGATTAAGAAAGTGAGTATATGCAATTTTGTAATTTAGTTCACTATTTGAAGAATTAATAGTATTGGCAATTGTATAATAAAATAAAGCACTATCAGTATTATGATACTTATTCAACCAATTATCACCAACCTTGATAGATTGTAAGGCCTTATGAAATTCTTGATTGTTATTTCCCATTTTCTCTTTAGTAAAAGGCACATCAGTTTGTCCCCATACAAATTGAGAAATAAATAAAATATAGAGTGAAGAATAAATTTTCTTTAGCATATCAAATTAATAAGAGTGCTTTTCAATTAGCTTTAATCAATATAATAAATAAATTTAACTCAACTTAATTAGAATGCTAAAATTCGATACTATAAAAACAGAAATATGTTTTTTTTAGCTAGTAAAAAAAACTCTTCACAAACAATTTACCTAAACAAAAATAGTAAATAGTATTATTTCAAGATTCTAATTTGAATTTTGAATTTTTTTTACCGAATACACATTTTTATTTGTCACTTCTCCGTATCTAGTTGTTATAAGAATGACAGTAATTTTTGTAAGTAAATACTCCCCATGAAAACATTAATAAAAATATTAACATTGATATTCTTGATTGGACTATTCTCGATGTTGAATGCAATGCAAAGTGGAGAAGAAGGTGATATTACTGTCAAGGTCAATAATTCTTCAATGGGCGTAATTAAAGCAGATAATTGAAATTATTGTCTTTGTTCATAACTCTGATAAAATAAAAAAGTCCTAGGAATTTTTAAGTTCCTAGGACTTTTTTATTAATGTGTGATCATCACCTTATGATGGGTGACGATATTTCCTTGATGTGTAATTTCCATTATATAAAGACCATTTTTTAAATTATCAGTCGTTAGTGACAATTTAGAAACATGATTAATATAAGTAATAGGGAAGGTAACACCATTCATATCAATTAGTCGAATTGCATCAACAGTTAAGCCTGTATTCAATTGAATATTTAATTCTTGATTTGCAGGTAGAGGGAAAATAGAAATTTGTGATATTAATTCATCCTCTAAGCTAGTAACAACGTCTGACGGTAATACCGTAAATATTTCAGATTGAACAAAACAACCGATTCCATTTACAGCTTCCACATAATAGTCACCACTATTCACCTTTGCAATAGATTCGCCACTTTCTTCTAATAGAACACCATCAAGGTACCAGAAGTATTGAAGACTTGGATTTACAACATCAACACTCAAGAATTCTTCACTAGCAACAATCGTTGGTACTAGAATAGGATCAGCATATTTAATTTCTATTGTGTCAGAATAAGCAAAGCATCCATTTGAATTTTGAATTTTAACAGAATATTTTCCTTCCTCATAGATATTAATAGTTTGATCATTCACAAGAGAAAGTAATTCATCTCCTTTGTACCAAACATATGAAACACCACTGTGAGAACTATTTGCTTGAAGATCGATATTAATATCATCACCAAAACAAACCGTATTGTAAGAGTTGGAAGCAATAGTAACATTGAAATCACTTCCACATGTTAAACCAACATTAATTTCAACAACTTGTAATGATAAGTCTGCCCAATAGTTATGAGAAACAAAACAAGTATAGACACCTGCGTCATCATTGTTCATTTCTTCAATCGAAATTGTATTGCCAATAAATTCATTCAATACAACCCCATCTTTAAACCAAAGATAGTTGATGTTATCATCCTCAAAAGGTAAGGTATACGAATAGTTTCCATCATTAACTAGAGCTACATTTTCATATTTTACATTATATCTCTGTGGAGAATAATTTAAATTAGTAATTATATATCCTTCTAAATCATCAAAGAATAATAAGTTGTCAGCAATATTTAGAATAATATCAGTAGGAATACTAGAAATCTCTGTAATGTTGTTGGTGTATAAAATTAACTCTTCAATACTTAATGGTAATGGATAAGTCCACTCAGAAAGATTGTTTCTAGAGAAATCAAGTTTCTTTAAAGAAGTTAATAATGAAAAATCAGTATTAATCGTTTCAATATTATTTCCAGAAATTGATAAATCAATTAGATTAGTTAAGTTATCAAATTCACTACCTATAGATGAGATGTTGTTGTCATCTAGAATTAAATATCTTATACCAGAATTACTACTTATATCAGGAACTCTTGTGAGATTATTTTGACTTAACCATAATGTTGTCAAATTAGTTAAATTTTCAATGCCACTTAACTCATTATCATTTAAGTTATTGTTTGATAAATCTAAATACTCAAGAGATGTGATATTCCATAAATTACTGCTAATTGAGGTGATATCAGAGTCATATATTTTTAACAATGTAAGATCATCAAATTGACCAATAATATCTGATAATTCATTAGCTCCTTCTAATTCATGAAGAAATATTGCCGTGATTTCACCGTCATTACTGTATTCCATTCTTGGCCACTCCACTATTCGTTTTTGATCATCGAAATCGACATTCATCTCAGTGAATAGTTGGTGTAGTGCTGTAGAATCAGCTTCTGAAATAAGGCTTTGGTACAATAAATTTATCTCATTTACTGTAAGAGATAAATCAGTCCAAGGACTTTGAGGATAGGTAGCTACTAAACTATATTTTCCTTCATCTTCAATATTGAAATTTGTTATATCCAGAGTCGGAGTTCCCTCTACTGGAGTTGATATACCTTTAATTAACCAACTATATTCATATAGAGGATTTACTTCATACGTAGCATTAAAGCTGCCATATTGAACGATAAAATGCGTTTCTTTAGTAGGTGTTGGAAATTGAGGAGAATATGTAGTAATTGAACTAATTCCATCAATTAGTGATAAATCATCAAAGTCTAAGTGATTATTTTGGATTTCAAGTTTTGTTAAATATGAAAGTTCATTCAATTTAATTGATAACCTATCTAACAATTGTTCGTCATGAGTAATAAACTCCGAAAAATCTAGTTCAATAATTCTTCCATAGTCATCAATTACAGCCCTTTCACCTAACCATGATCTGAATTCAGAATTTACATCAAAGTTAGAATATTCAATATCAGTCAAAATTTCTTGTAATTTTAATGAATCTTCTTGTCCTAATCCATAGGAAATGTTCAATTGAGCAATTGAAATTTCAAGATTACTAATATCTGAATCATCCGCAATTAAAGTATAGCTACCTTGTATGCCATTTTGAACTAGTGGGACATTGAAAACTGAAGAAGAAGAAAATTCAGATAAATCTGTTGAATTAACCCATTTATAGTTTAATGAGAATCCTTCTAAAGATCCATCATTAATATAAGATTCTCCATGTATTAGTTTAATATTTTCAACTCCAACATTATAAGCTTGATTATTATAATCTGATAATCTATTTGCTAAATAATGTGGTTTGATGTCATCAAAGAATAAGTTGTTATCATTGACATTAAATAAGAGATCATTATAATTACTGATATCAGATAAAGAGGCAATATCTTCTAAACTATTATTCGATAAATTTACTACTCCAGTGATATAGTTAAAACCACTTATTGAAGAAGGTACAATTGTAACGTTCATTAATCCACTAACATCTAATGAGGTTACTCGCCCATAATCATCAATTGATACATTGTCAGATGAAATCCATGAACTCATATCATCTTCATAATTAATACCTGTAATTCCGATATCAACTAAGAAATTATATAAAGCATCTTTCTCCTCATTTCCAACGGTGATATTGATAGAATGAATTTCAACAATTTCTAAATCACTGAAATATTCATTTTTTAAAGTTACTTTGTAGATGATATTACCATTTTCAGGAACGCTCTCGATTGTAGTATTAAAAGTATTCAAACCGTCTAATTCAATAACAGGATCAAATGAAATACCATTGTCAGTTGAGATTGCCCATTCAACAATATCTTCACCATAACTGCCAATTTGAGAAACAGTCAATGGAGTGGCACTAATAGAATAATTAATTGTTGAAGTTTCAAAAGGTGAACCGATTTCATCATAGATTAATGAGAAGAAATATGTACCAGACATTAACTCTTCTTCATAATTATACAAATAGTTATAGTCTAAGAAATTTCCTGTAAGGTTTACTGTTTGTAATAATTCCATAGGAATTAATTCACCTTCTTTAATTATTATTGGTATTTCCCCTTCTGGAAATTCATTTAGTTCAATATCATTATTTATTGAAAATTCACCAATTGTAGGTTCCCCTTCTTCAAGTGGAGGAAATTCACCGCCGCCTTGACCAAAGAATGATAACTCTATTAGATCTTGATCTATAATATTTTTACTTAAAAGGTTTATCTCTGTAACTCTACCTTCAGTATTAATAATAATATAATTCTCTAAGTCACTTAATGATGCAACAGCGCCATCTTCAACCCAATCAGTTAAATCTTGATCTGTCCAACCAAATACATCTTCCAATGTTTCATTATTTTTGAAAACTAAACTTCTAAAATAATTAATGAGATATCCTCTGTCAGCGGTATTAACATAACCTTCAGGAATAACTGCATAATCAATAAAAGAAATAGGAGAGGTGATTTCCGGTAAAAGTGCATGTTTGGTTTGAACACTAATAACTACTTCGTCTTGATACATAGTAATATCCAAACCTTGATCTATAAGATCTTGAATATTAATTTTTATGTATTCTACTTCTATATCTTCTCCTTCAATCGAAACACTTTTGGTGACAAAACTAGTATTCGCAACCTCATTTCCATTTAAAGTAACAAGAGCAATTTTCTCATTTGGATGTAAAGGATGATGATAAAAATCTAAATCTTGAGTGATTGCTTCAATATAAATTGCTTCAGTATCTGAGGTAATACTTGTTACATCTACAGAATACCCACCTTCTTCTCCTTCAAAAACCATTTCTACACTTTCATAGAATAATATAGGAGCTTGATTTAAATAAATGAATGAGCCATAAGTATTTGCTGTATTTGGAGTAGCATTGGAAACGTATATTGGGCTTCCAATACTAATTAAATTAGAAAAACTTGTAGAATATATTTCAGGAGCAACTTGATCCTCAATATATTTTAAGTTTATGAATGTATTCGGCTCACTTCCCTCGAAGAAGTCAACATTTTCAAGGATAAATGATTCTAAGCCTGCTACATTATCAGGGTTGCCTTCTTCATTTAATGCTAGTGCATCAACAGAAATAGTAGAAGAGTTATTTATAGTAACTTTTTCAACATCTTGAATCGTAATATTAGAGGCAATAAGCACATCATTAGAGAAAATTACTTCTTTATAATTCCTAATAGTAAGTGTAATAAAGTGATAAGGATCTCCATCTAAAGCATCAATATTTACTGTCGGGATTTCTTGAATATGATCAGTTAAATTTTGACCGTCAAGAATAACATTTCCTGCTGATTCAAACTGTGCATTGTTGAAAGTGATTTTATTTGAAAAAGTTGTTTCGATCATATTGTGTACATCAAATGTACCATCTGTCATTACAACTTCTACATCAATATTGACTTTTCTGTCATCAAATTCACCTAATTCGAAGATAACAATATTCTCAGCATTTAAAGTTCCATCACCAGTAATTGAAGTACCTTTAAATTCTAAAAGATTATTAAAACCTGATTGTGCATCATATGTACCATTAATAATTAAATCCCCTTCAGCTTTATGTAAAACATTTTTTACTTGAAAAGTAGAATTTGTGGATATAGTTGTTGTTTGTGTTGTAGTTAATTCTAAAATGTCTAAATAAGCTGTATTCATCTCAAAAAGACCATCTATTATTAATTCATTAAAAATAGTAAGATCCATATCATTCATTACAGCTGATGCATTTTCACCAATATAAAGGTTCTCTTTGATTCTAAGGTGATGATTACTACTACTTAGATCCACTTGAAGACTTCCATTATTAATAATAGATAAACTTGTTATGGTCAGAAAACCTTCATTTAAAGTATTCCAAGTTATATTGTGTTCAATATTTACAATTGCATTTTCTCCTGGAACTTCATTTAAATCCCAAGTAGCAGGGTCATTCCAATCTCCATCCTGTACAGATGTAAATTCACGAGTATTGTCTGTAGAATATAAGTGAAGAGCTATATTAGTTGCTTCTATATTAGAAAGGGCTGTAAAATCTACTGAAAATACATCTGAAGTAGCCAAATTATCTGTCAAAGTTAAATCCAATTGCTGAATTTCATTATAGATAGGATAATTTAATTCACTAATTAAAAACTTAGTAATCTCATCTGATTTAGTAGGGAATGTAGTAAAAGGGGATACATCTGCTATTAATTGAATGTCAGCAGTACCTAAATTTTGAGTGGTTATATACCATTCATATTCTGTAAATACATTAGGCGATGGGTTTTCATTTAGATATAAACCTACACCTAAAGAATATTCCAATTCACCTTCTCCAGAGATCATTGTTAAATTTGATAAATCTATATCAAGATAACTGTTATAAGTAGTAGAATTATCATTGTCTTTTGTTTCTATTGGAAATGTTAATTTCCTATCTGTTGTTGAAGGATCTATTATATACCTTAATGTAAGAGGTGTCGTTGATTTGATATAAGAATTATTTGAGACAACAATATCTCTATTCATGTTATCAAGATCTGAAGGATTTCCAATTACAAGTTCTGAAAAATTATCTTCTAATAATAAGTTGTTATTCAATTGGATACCATCTTTTACTAATAAAAAGCTACCATCAGGTTCAAATTCAAATGGGTTAAATTTTGTTTCATTATTAATAATCAACTCTCCAATAAGTAATGAAGTAAAGTCTGTTGTTATATCAAATGTTGTACTTACAATTTCATCTCCATCTCCAAAAGTAATCTTTGTATTTGTCATATCAACCCAATCATGAGATAAATCGAGTCTATATTTGATATTTAATTCAGGACCAAATATAACCTCAGAAGCTTCTGATACTGACCTTACTTCCAAGTAACCTATTTTTTTTGTTACGTTAAAATTAATGTCATCTTCATCTGAATCAATTGCAAAATAGGTTGACAAATCATCATCGAAATTACCTAACATACTATCAGATAAATCAGAATTCACCTGTACTAAACAATTATTCCTTAATTGAATAGTTCCATTATTTGTTAACGTTACGGGTATTTTAAAGAAACTGTTATCTACTGAGAAGAAACCTAGGTTTGTCAATTCTACATGGATATTTATCGATGAGTTATTTCGTGTATTAAAACCTGAGTTATTAGTCAAACTTGAACTTTCAAACCCTAAATTAAATGAAGAATTGTTCTCATTATTGATTGTTCCATTATTAAGTACATCATTTTTTGCTTCTAAATTTGCATTATCGAGATTTATAACGCCTTCATTTGTTAAATTACCTTCAGAAATAAAAGTTGAATTGTTGATGTTTATTGAATAAGGAGCTTTATTTGTAGTTTCTCCTAATACTCTTAATTCAGATGTATTATCTTTGTCTACGTCTTTATTGACCTGAAAACTTCCAGAGTTTATGAAAGTATTGTGGAATTTACTTGTTCCATCAGTAATGATTATGTTTCCATTATTAGTCACATTATTGACAACGTCAATTATACATTCTGTTCCTGAGTAACTTGAAAATTCTTCATTTAGAAAATCATTTGTGATATTGATAGTACTAATAGTATCTGTGATTTTCTTTTTATTTGTCAAATTATAACTATTAAATACAGCTTTATTGAATACTATATCTCCTTCATTAATAAAGTCACCTGTGTTTGAATAAGTACTGTTATCTAAAGTAAGTAGACTGTAATTTTTTGTGTCATTTAAGGTATTAACATTAGTGGAATAAATCTCTGCTTGATTATTATTAATAAAATTGCCTAATGTTATTTGTCCAGTTGGATTTACAATAAAAACACCATCATTGGTTAAAGAAGAGATTGTGAAATCATTTTTATAGTCACTGTCAATAGGTTTTATTGTAAGAGAACCATTTGATGAGATTGTAAGTGCATCGAATACAAAGTTATATTCAAAGTAAAAACCTTCTAGTTCAATAATATCATTAATTAGAATAGAGGAATTTATGTCCACATTTCCATTATCAGCACTTGGAACAACTCCTAGGTCCCAATTTGCTACCGTATTCCAAAGTCCATCTGTACCATCTTCACTACCCTTTATTGTTGAATAAGGAAGTCTAAAAATTGCACCTCCTTTACCAGGGTCAGAAAAAACAAAGTTATTATTAAAAGTAAAAAAGTCTGAAGCAAATGAACTATTGTCAAGTGTGAAACCACTATCAAATGAATAAGTCCCTAATAGTGATAGTGATGAATTATAAATAAAGAATTTTCCATCTACAAGGTTAACGGCTGAAATTAACCCAGGTCCATATAAATCTAATGCTATGTTTGAATTAGTAGTTTTAGGATTAAAAGTAATTGAGTTGACATAATCCAATCCACTTAAATCAGATTTTATGATATAATTATCAATAACTTCTATCCCAGCTCTTATTCCTGAAACATAAATATTTGTTGTAGTACTTTGGATATCAAAAATTTCAGTATACTTATCTTTTTCATTTACCTCAATAAGGTCAATAAAAGGGATATTATCAGAGCCAGTATAAAGACCATAGACCATTAATTCATAATTTCCAGGGTCTCTGTCAATTACTGTAATTACAGAAGTTTTATCAACTAAATCTAGATGAGATGGGTAAACGTCTTTAATATATTCAAGGTTAATGCCTTCATCAGAATGTTGATAATAATTATTGTCAATACTCGTAATAAACATTCCATAGTTTTTACTGAAAGTTACCTCTTGATCACTACCTTCTACATAGTATTCGCCAAAATTGAATAAACTAGGGAATGATGTTTTACCTATTTTACCCTGAAACATAATACTGAAATTATTTATGTCATATCTTATTACTCTTCCTTGATGTACATTATATGCAGGGTCAGAGACATAGACAGAGCCATTTTTCAAAATAACATTCTCACCAAAATTAGCGACATCAGATTCAATTGGGGATGAAATGTCTAACGAACTAGAAGTGTAGTAAGTATAATCTCCGTCTAAAAAGGTTCTTGAAAGTCCATCTAATGCAACTTCTTTATCTATTTTAAATAAAGTAACTTCTTGTTGTGCAATATCAAGGTTATTAATAAAAGTATAATATAAATGATCACCTGCAGGAGTATATGTATACCAAATTTCAGTTTCAAAAGCAGGATTATAACCTGTAGAACTGGCATTCATAATTACAGCGGATTGAAAATCATCTCCTGGTACAAACTCTATTTCTAGGTAGCCTTTTAATTCAGTTCCATCATCGTTATATAACTTATAAAATGTAAAGTCATCAGCTCCAAATTTGATATTTCTTTTTTTATAATCAATAGGAGAATTAATTGTTAAACTTGGGGTTTCAGCAATTGTGTTATCATCTTTCCACTGATAGATATCAATCGAGCCATTACCATGAAATAAGATACCATTATTAGAATTTTGTTGATAATATTGAATTTTCTTATCTACAGTATTCGAAGGAAATTTAATCTCATGAGTAAATTCTAGTTCTTGTCCAATTGCACTATTAACGAGCGAAATAAAAAGAGCAATTAAAAAAAATAATTTTTTAGTCATGTTAGTTATGATCTGATGTTTAATAATAGTTCGTTAATGTTAACGTTTATTTTTTAATGAATGTTACGCAAAATACTATTCCTCTTCCTATTATCATATGATTTTTTGAAAAATTGTTAAATCAAACCAATTAAAAATTTCATTTTTTTTAGATAAATGAACTATACACTATTCAAACACTTCAAAGAAAGTTGTCTTTTGGTAGTTTTTATTGCGTTGTTTTGTGTGTGTGCAGTATAATATATTGATTTTTAGGTATTTTCATTCTTTTAGTAAACAATACAAATAATTGAGTGAAAGTTTATGTATTTATATTGAATTCTTTCATTCCTATGTTTTTTTGTAGTACATTATTTACTAATTATTAATCAAACTACAATGCGTCTTTTATTATTTACCACTCTAATACTTTTCTGTTCATCTTGTCAACAGAACACATCACAATTGGATAATATTGAATATACCACACATGATGTTTCATCGTCAATTCACCCAGATTCTTCATTAGATAAGATCGTACAACCTTATAAAATCAAATTGGATACTAAAATGGATGAAGTTTTATCGAATACAACGATTGATTTAACTTTGGGTAAAGAGGTAAATACATTGGGAAATTTTGTGTGTGATGCAACAACTCAATATTTGGAAAGTAAAAACTTGGGACCAATAGATCTCTGTATCATGAATAACGGAGGATTGAGAGCTCCAATTTTTAAGGGTGATATTACAGCAAGACATATTTATAAATTAATGCCATTTGATAATAAATTGATCTTGATAACTCTGAAAGGTGAGGCGATGCAGGAATTATTTGATTTAGTAGCTAAAAGAAGAGAGGCAGCAGGTGGGTTAGTCTTAACTGTAAAAGATGAGAGTCCTGTTAATCCAAAAATTAACGGTGAAAATTTTGATTTTAGTAAAGAATATGTCGTGTTAACTTCAGATTACCTATATCATGGAGGTGATAACATGACTTTTTTCAAAAAAGGGTCCAATTATGTTGATCCAAACCTTATGATAAGAGATGTGCTCTTGGAGTATTGCAAATCATATCCAAATGGTATCAAAGTAGATAATAAACCAAGACTTTTATAATAATGGAGAATTCAAAAAGAAGAGAATTTATCAAGATTCTTGGTAAAGGAGTATTAGGGTCTTCTATGGGTGTGATTTTGCCTATTTCCTTAGTGAATGCGGCTCAAGAACCAATAAAATTGACGATTCTACATACAAATGATACACATAGTCAGATAGAACCTTTTCCCAATTCACATAGAAAATATGCAGGATTAGGAGGTGTAGCTAAACGTAAAACGTTGGTTGAAAAAGTGAGAACTGAAGAAGAAAATGTTTTACTATTGGATGCTGGTGATATTTTTCAAGGAACTCCTTATTTCAATTTTTTTAAAGGAGAAATTGAATTTAAGGCAATGTCGGAGATGAATTATGATGCAGCAACAATTGGTAATCATGATTTTGATAATACTATTGATGGTTTTGCAGATATGTTACCTCATGCAAATTTTGATTTTTTAGTTTGCAATTATGATTTGAGAAATACAAAGGCTGATGGCAAAACAAAACCATATAAAATTTTTAATAAAGGTGGCTTGAAAGTGGGTGTTTTTGGTCTTTGTATAAAACTAGAAGGATTGGTCGCTAAATCTTGTTACAAAGAGACTAAATACATTGATGCAATTGAGAAAGCTCAAGAGTTAAGTGCCATTTTAAAATATGAAGAGCAATGTGATTTGGTGATATGCCTATCACATTTAGGATATGAAGCTTTTAATGAAGGTGATTATTCTGATCAAGTATTAGCCCGTAAAACAAAAAATATAGATGTAATAATTGGTGGTCATTCACATACCTTTCTTGATGAGCCAGTTATCAGAGAAAATGCAGAAGGAAAAGAAGTTTTAATTACTCAAGTTGGTTATGCTGGGATTAAATTAGGGAGGCTTGACTTCTATTTTAACCAAAAAACAAAAGAGAAATTAGCATATTCAACTGAGATGTTTAATTCTTATTGGGTCTAAAATTTTATGAAGATATCTTTTAATTTTATATGCCTAATATCTAGTGTATTAATAGCTTCTATTTTTCTATTATTTCCATTAAAAGTGGTGAATAATCTTAATGAATTTATTAGCTATTTATTATTCACATTTGATACAACTTTTTTATACGTAGTTTCCTTTATTTTAATCTTTTGTATTGCTTTAACATTTAGCCCTTGGGGGACTATAAAGTTAGGGGATACCACACCTGAGTTTTCTACTTTTTCATGGATAGCCATGCTTTTTGCTGCAGGAATGGGGTCTGGATTAATTTTTTGGGGTGTTGCAGAACCGTTATATCATTTAAAGGCACCAATAAATGAGTATGCTTCATTATTGAGAGCATTATCCATTACTAATTTTCATTGGGGATTACATGCTTGGGCTATATATGCATTTTCAGGATTAATCATTGCCTATTTTTCTTATAACAAAAAGAGAGAAATGACCATTTCTGGAACACTGTCTTCTTCTACAAATATCTGGATAAAAACAATTGATTTATTAGGTGTTTTTTCAATTTTATTTGGAGTGGCAGGTACTCTTGCAAATTCTATTGCTTTAATTCAGACAGGCTTTGAAAATATTTATAGTGGATTTGATTATGGCATGGAGTTTAGAGTAATATTATTACTTATTATAGCGGTGATATTCACATTTTCTTCCTTAACAGGATTAGATAAGGGAGTGAAGATTTTGAGTAATTTCAACGTTATAATAGCTTTTTTACTTTTAGCGTTTGTTTTATTTTTCACGGGTTTTATACCTGTAATTAAACAATTCATTTTAGCATCAATTGACTACATCAAAGTACTATCTGAACTTTCATTTATAATTCATGATGATAGTGCGAAGTGGTCTCAAGGATGGACAATTATATATTTCCTGTGGTGGATTGCTTGGGCTCCTTTTACAGGTTTATTTATTGCTAGAATTTCAAAAGGAAGAACAATAAGGGAATTTCTAATTTCTGTTATTATTTTTCCAACTATTATCACCATTTTATGGTTTGTTGTTTTTGGTGGAGGTGCAAGTCATTTTGATAATTATAATCTTATTCAAGAGGCCGTTCAGAATGATTATACAAAAGGGATTTTTATGTTTTTTGAAAACTTCCCATTTACTAAAGGTATTTCTATTTTAGCAATTTTATTATTGATTACTTTTGTAATTACTAGTGCAGATTCAGCAATTTTTGTTACCGTGCTTTTAACGGGAAGAGATTCAAAAATAAATAAGATAGTTTGGAGTTTTGTCATGGTAGGGATTTCGATTGCTTTGATTTATCAAAATAATGTTGATTTAAATAAAGTAATTGCCATAACCGGGGCTATTCCGTTTGTCGTGATATTAATTCTTCAAGGTATAATTTTTATGAAAAGTCTTTTTGATGATAAAAAGGATATTTTCAACAATAAATAACGAAAAAAACTGAAGTATATACATTTCAAAACAATATCTATCAACTTATACCTTCGTAATTCGTATTTTATAGGTATTAATAAGACTGATATATATGAAAGTATACGACGTAATCATCATTGGAGGTGGACAAGCAGGGTTGTCCGTAGGTTATTTCTTAAATAGACAAGGGTTAGATTTTCTAATTTTAGATCAAAATGAAAAACCGGGTGGAGCCTGGGCAAAAGCTTGGGATTCTTTACAACTTTTTTCGCCAGGGATTTATTCATCATTATCTGGTTGGATGCTTCCTAAAACTGAAAAAGAATTTCCAGTAAGAGATGAGTTTATTAATTATTTAAGTAAATACGAAAAACGATATAATTTTAATATTGAGCGTCCTGTAGATGTTTTAGATGTAGAACTTAAGGATGATATCTATACATTAAAAACATCTAAAGGAACATATAATACTAAGGTCGTTGTAGGAGCTTCTGGTACTGCTTCAGGGCCAAAGATTCCACCAATTAAAGGGAATAATTTATTTCAAGGGCAACAATTACATTCTGTACAGTATCAAAGACCAAGTCAAATTAAAGGTGATAAAGTTTTAATTGTTGGAGGAGGTAATAGTGGGGCCCAATTGGTAGCTGAATTAACGAAAACAAAAAGTGTTCAATGGACGACTTTGACCCCTCCAAACTTTCTTCCTGATGATATTGATGGAAGATATTTATTTGAGCAAGCCAATCGAAAATATCAAGAGTACCTCCAAGGAGAAGTTTCTAAAGATAAGTTTTCAATCAGTGATATTGTAATGTTGGATAGTGTAAAAGACGCAAGAGAAAGAGGTGTTTTACATGCTCGACCATCAACTTTTACGATAACCGAAAATGGAGTGTTATGGGAAGATGGAGTAGAAGAGCAATTTGATGCTATTGTTTGGTGTACTGGTTTTAACGCCAATATTTCGTATTTGAATTCTTTAGGCATTGTAAAAGAAGGAAAAGTAGATACTGATGAAACTAAAGTTAAAGCACTTCCGGGAATGTGGCTTGTAGGTTTAGGAAATTGGACTGGATACGCATCAGCTACTATATATGGTGTTGGAAAAACAGCGAGAAAGACTGTTGAAGAAATTGTTGCTTATTTGAATGACTAAGAATATCAAGAGAGGATAAAAACTTAATTTTCTTTTAGAATAGTTAAAGAAAACCTATCTTATAAAGATTAATAAATTTTTTAATACTTTATACTATGGACTTTTCTTCAATCAATTTCGTTGCTGTATTTGTTGCAGCACTCGCGTCTTTTGTGTTAGGGGCGTTATGGTATAGCCCACCGCTATTTATTAAAACATGGCAAAAAGAGCTGGGTTTTACCGATGAATATCTTCAACAAGGGAGTATGTTGAAAATATTTGGCTCTAGTTTTATTCTTATGTTTGTCATGTCATTTGGTCAAGCGATGTTAATGGCTCACAGTAATCAAGCTTTGGGTTTAGCGAATGGAGCTTTACATGGCTTCATGATAGGGTTATTATTCGTTGGGTGTTCAATAGGTATAAACTACTTGTATCAACGAAGAAAATTTAAACTTTGGTTAGTGGACAGTGGGTATCAGATCCTTTTTTTAACTATTCAAGGTATGATCATAGGTGTTTGGGCCTAAAATAAAAAAACCACTTGAAGTTGATCAAGTGGTTTTTTTATTAATCTATATTGATTATTGTTTGTGTTACTCAGCAGGAGCTTCTTCACTAGGAGTTTCAGCAGGAGCATCTTCAGTTGCTGCAGGAGTTGGCATTGGCAACTCTTCAGCATTTTCGATACTTGATGAAGTAGGAGTGTTTGCAGTAGAATCTTTTGGAATGAAAGCATTCACACCAAGCGTTAGTACGAATAAAGAAACAACTAAAATCCAAGTTGCGTTTTCAATCCAAGAAGATGCTCTTCTTGCACCCATCATTGAGCTACTAGCAGCACCCATGTCGCCTGTTAGTCCTCCACCTTTTGAATCCTGAGCTAAAACTACTAATACAAGAAGTACAGCAATTACTAAGATCAAGATTATAAAAAAGTACATCATTGTATAATATGTTTATTGCTTTAGATAATTAATTCTTTTGCAAGAATTGAATTCGTTCTGCAAAGAAAGTAGCTTTATTTGGATTTTTCAAGATTAGATGTTGATAAATTGAGATTGCCTCCTCTTTTTTGCCTTGTTTTTCCAACATTTTGGCAAAATTCTCTGTTTTAGGAATACTTTCATCAAAATTTGTTTGATTTGAAAGGTCTAAATTTTCGATTTCATCTTTAGCTTCCTTCGAAAGTGGAGATATCGAAGGCTGTTCTTTAATGAAAGTATCAATAATATTTTGTTGAGATGAAATTTCAGATTCAGGATTAAATTGACTGAAATCAATAATGTTTTCATCATTCATTGCACTAACACTTTCGTCATAATTTCTTTCTTTAGCGAAATCATCAGGAAGGTTAATATCATACACCGGAATCATCGTTTCATTAAATAATAACCCATCTTCCTCGCTAGATTGTTCAACAGCATAATTAGTGATAGAAGTTTTGCTGAAATCTAATAAATCTTCATCCAGACTTCCTTCATCAGTTAATTCATTGATGATTTCATCTTCATCCTTCTTACGAGTATCTAAGAAACCTTGAAAACGATTCATCATTTCGTCAGAACTGATAATTGAGTCAATCTCATTTTCTTCTTCCTGACTTAATTCTTGAAGTTCAGTTTTTTCTTCTTCTTGAATATTCTCTGTTATCGGTTCCTCTGATTTTATTTCGATGTCTTTTACTTCAAATTTCTCGATGACTTCAGGTTCACTTTTTTCAATTAAATCCTCAGATTTCTCTTCTTCATTGAATGAAGATGACATTTTTGCTAACTCAGCAAGCACTTCATCTGCTATAGAATTAGATGTATCTTCATTATTTTCAGATAGATCTGTAGAATTTGTTTCTTCTAAGTCATTTAATATCTGCATTTGAAGGTCATCTTCTTGTATAGTGTTATCAGATGTCACTTCAAGCTCAGTTGAGATTTCTTCCTCAACCTTCTCTACAATATTATCATCGTGAATAGGGATGTTTTCTTCTATTGTTGGAGGTTCTTCCTGAATATTTTCTTCAATTTCTGTAGTGTCTAATGAATTAAAGTCAGAAGATAAAGTATCTAACATTCCTGCTTCATCAGCTTCTATTTCAATGCCTGAAGTATTTGGAAGATTTATATTATTGTCAAAAGTAGTGTCCAGGAAAATTTGCAATGAAGGTCTATGTGATACATATGCCGCTGCACTTTTTACAGAAGCCGCATCACCATTTTCAGCTTTAGCTAATAAAACTCTTAAAGCCCCAAAATAGGGATAGAGTATAATTGCTTTTTTTAAGTCTTCTACATCATCTTTTGAAATTGTAGAAGGATTTTCTAACCACTTGTTAAGTAATATCTGATTCACGTTCTAAGAGTAAGATCGAAGTGGGGGATAAGTAATATAATTTGGATATAAAGTCTTAAAAAAAATACTTTATATCCAAATATACACTTTTTTACCAATCTGCTAGTGCTTTTTGGAAGGTATCGTAAATAATTTGCTCAAAAATCACCTCGATGGCTTCACTTTCTACATCTTGGACATTTTGATTTCCAGGAAAATTGTAGAAAAATGAGAATCCTTGATCAAAACTTTTTTCGTCATCAAAGTTATTGATAAAGTTAGTTTTTACAGTGATGGTTAACCTTTGTTCTTGTGTTTGTTGGTCTTCACCACCACCAGGAGAAACAGCTGTAACTCTATAACCTGTAATTGCACCAGAAAATTCTAAATCACCTTTTCGACCCTGTGGAGCCATGGTTAAACTAGTATTTCTTAAGATGTATTGTGTTAGTTCATCTGTAAAGGTAAAAGCCATCGTAGGAGGTCCATCAGAAGCTTCGTTTGTATAAGGTTCTACAGAGAATGTTTTGATGGCAGGATCAATATTTACCCCTGAAAAAGTAAATCGAACACCTGTGCATGCAGATAGTGCGATTAAGGGTAAAATAAGAAGTACCCTAAATTTGGTGAATAATTTATTCATCTAATTCGTATTGTTTGATTTTACGGTAAAGTGTCCTCTCAGAAATTCCTAAATCCTGAGCGGCATACTTACGTTTATTGTTATTTTTTTGTAATGCTTTAATAATCAACTCCTTTTCTTTCTTTTCGATAGATAGAGATTCCTCCTCCGGTTTTACCTCGACAACTTTATCTAAGTCATATGTATTGTTTTCATATGAACTATCATCATTGGAAATAATAACAGGATTATCATCTGTCGGTGGAGTAGGAGGATTATAATTAAAGTTTGTGCTTGGTGTACTTGTCGGACGAACTGTAATACTTGTATCCATTGGTTGAGGAGCAGAAGTTGTCTGATTTTCATCCATGATATTGCTGAAAAGTTTAGGGTTTTCAGCCAATACAGTGCTAGCAGTTGTTTTTCCTTGAGCCAATTGAATAACAATCTTTTTTAAGTCATTCATGTCTTGTCTCATATCAAATAATACTTTGTACAATAAATCTCTTTCATTTAAAGATTGATCATCATTGTCCAGTACTCTTAATTTATTATTGGCAGCAGGTAAATATCTTTGCATAGTTTCACCAGATACCACACGATGTAATTCCAATGCCGACATTTGTTCCGCTAAATTTTTCAATTGACGGATGTTGCCTGGAAAAGAAAAACTCAATAATACCTGTTTTGCTTCAGGAGTCAAAGATAAAGGCTGTACATGATATTGCTCTGCAAAATCAGTTGCAAATTTTCTAAATAAAAGTTCAATATCTGTACCCCTTTCTCTCAATGGAGGGACAGCGATAGGAACTGTATTTAATCTATAATATAAATCTTCTCTAAATTTTCCTTTTTGAACATTTTTCAAAAGATTGACATTGGTTGCAGCAACAACACGAACATCAGTTTTTAAAACTTTAGAAGATCCAACTCTAATAAATTCTTTATTTTCTAACACACGAAGTAGACGTGCTTGTGTTTCCACAGGCATTTCTCCAATCTCATCTAAGAAGATTGTACCACCGTCTGTTACCTCGAAATAACCTTTTCTAGATTCATTCGCTCCGGTAAATGAACCTTTCTCATGTCCAAATAACTCAGAATCAATAGTACCTTCTGGTATGGCACCACAGTTTATAGCAATAAATTTACCGTGTTTTCTTGCACTTAGTTGGTGTATAATTTTAGAAAATGACTCTTTACCAGACCCACTTTCTCCTGTAATCATAACGGTAAGGTCAGTTGCTGCTACTTGTGCTGCAACCTGAATAGCATGATTTAAACTATTGGCGTTACCAATAATTCCAAACCTTTGTTTAATGGATAATAATTCTCTGTTTTCCATGTATGGTAAAACTGAAGTTTAAGTATGACTAATTGTCATGATAAAACTACAATTAGTCAATTTAATTGATAATCAATCTTTTATGTTGATGATTCACGACCGCGATACTAAAATTTTAGCATTTTGGTTGATTGATCGAAGTTATGCAACAGGTTTAAAAACCTTTGTGATACTAACTCCTAATGAACCATCATTTAGCTTTCCCATGCTCAAATCTCCACCCTCTAAATTACTGAGTCGAAACCCTAAGCCGTCCATCATGAGCCGGTTTCTCATTTCTGACTCTTTAAATTTATTCTCAAGTCTTTTTATATAATCTTCCATAAGATCAACTTTAGAAAGAATTTTATCTAATTTATCTTCTTTTTTTTCTGGTATAGGTTCTAAAGGAGTTTCAACAACTTCTTTAAACATTGGTTCTACTCCAGAAAAAAGCCAATTCCAATTGATTAAAGGTCGCCCTTCTTTACCATCAAAGTCTTTTGTTATTTGCTGAATTAATTTTTGTGGTGGTGTTTCACAGTTTTTGTAATTATTTACTGTGATTTTACTAACTCCCATTCTATCAGCAAGTTCCTTTGATTTTCCCCAAGTATCCAAATCATACAATTGTATAATTCTTTCTGAGATTTCGCTCATAATTGTTTAAATTTATATTTAACATTATAAAAATATTAAATCAAAGTTTGAATTATTAAATTTAACCTTATATCTTTTAGTTAAAGATTTACTTATACAAAGTTAAAAAAAATCTTTAATAATAAAAAAGGTCACATAACGGGCTGCAACCCTTGTGACCTTTTATCATTTAAATAAAAATGTACAACAAATGAAACATTTTAAAGTTTCAAATGCAATTCTTATGATATTATTAACAATAGTATTATCAAGTTTTGTAGAAAAAAAGCCTATCAAAAATAATGATAAGGCTGGAGCTACTGTAGTATGCACTTTCTCAATCTGTAAATACACTTTTGAAATGATTGCAGAAGCACATCAATTGAAAGAGTGTAATGAAATAAAGGAATTTGTTATTCCTGATTATGATCCAAACGATAAATGGTCGTGGTGGAGAGAGTAGCAGAAACCCACAAAGTAAATATTTGTTTGTTATTGCTACTGAATGATGTTGCTAATGCAAACTACTTAAAAGCTGGTCAGACAATACTTACACCAACGAACAACTAATGAACAGAACAAGCTATAATTACTCCTATAACAACCTTCATGCAGAAGAAGGTAAGAAGGATTCAGTGAATTCTTTATTGTTATCATCTACAGTGGTAGACCTATTGCCAAGTTTTGATTTTGAAGTATAGATTTTAAAAGAATTAAAGTGGTTTCTGATAAAGAGGTCTATGATTTAAACTTGGAATCCGAAGGTTATATTTTTCTTCTACGTGGAGCTAAGTCAGGTATTAATGGATATCATAAATCCATAAAAGCTATTGTTATGAGAACTTTAGCCTTCATTACCTATTATGAAAAGGAAGATTGGAAATTAATTGTGATGGATTAAAACCAAAATTGAAGAACTATGAAAGATGTGTTAGATCAAATACAAAATCAAAAAGATCATGAAGCTCATTGGCTTAAACAACAAGGTCAGTTAAATGAGACTTTAAGAATTCATAATAAATATTCAAATGAGGAAAAGAGTAGTCCACCGATTTTTATCAAATCAGTGAGTTTCATTGCACAAATAATTAGTTTTTTGTTAGCTGCATTTTTACCTATTTCTTTTATCATTGACCTTCACAATAATAAAGGATTTGTAATTGTATTGTTAGTGGCAAGTGTCCTTTTACTTGGATTGATTGAGCTCTCTAAAAAGATTTAGTTTAGAAAAATTGTTGGCCAAACACTACAATACTAAAAAGAATTCCTCAACTCTTATTGTATTTATAGTCTTACTCGGTTTGATTTCCGCTTTTACTTCTACCCTTGGTGGAGCAAAATGGGGAGAATACTTAGCAGATCAGTCTAAGTTGATAAAGACGAATTATAATGATGAAAGAAAAAAAGTTAATGATGAATACGAGAATTCAATCTTGAAGCTAAATAAAGAATCAAAAGAATGTGTAAATCCGTTAGTTATAGATGAAAAATAAATATATCTAATCCTGCTGTGAGGAAGAAACTTACAAACATAGAAGATAAAAAAGCGACTTTAGAGCAAGAAAGAATAAATAGATTAAGTGATATAGCACAACTTGAAATGGAAGCTTTATCTGATAACTCGGAGAACTTCAAGTTCTGGGAGTCTGTAGCTATGTGTCTTTCTATTTTATTTGAAATTACATTATGGTTATCGTTATTTTATTGCTATTCGATTGAGTCAAAATTTGCAGAAAAAATAGCTGGTAAAATTAGTTATCAATTAGCCCATCAAAATCAACAAACAAATAATACAAATACCTTTCAGGTACCTCAACAAAATGCGTATTCTATTAGTGTATTTGGACCTCCAAAAGTGGAAGAAAAGAAAGAAGAAAGTAGAATAGGTTTTTCAGCTCCTATTCCTGAACAGAATCAGAAGGTCTGTCTTACATGTGGAAGAAGTTTTAAAGCAAAACACCCTTCTCAGAAGTTTTGTTGTAATAAAGGTGATGGAAATTGTAAGGATAAATACAATAATGAACAACGTCCTCATTACACCAATCCAGGACAATCAGAATTAGATTTTAGCAAAAGTAATATTGGTTAGGTAAAGCTTAACGGTTCATTTTTATGTTGTTTACACACTCTTACACAGACCTACAAAATATGTTTGTCTGTGTAAAGTGTAAAACACAGTAGAAAGTTTGTGTTTAAAATTTTGTCAAAATGAATGACACTTATAAAAAGTAATGGAAAAACTTGTACCAAACTCAAAAAGTTTTTTGGTAAATAACATTACACAGTCGATACACAATTACACAGGTAATACACAGTTACAAATTAAGTAAAATGAATAATACAGTAGCAATTACAACTGATAATAAAGAAGTTCGTATAGCTCCGGAAAGAATTCGAAAGGAGCGTAAAGACATATTTATTGAAACTGCTAATAATCTAAGAGGTCATCTTATAAAATATAATATACAAGTGGAGGTTTACAATGACAATAGGGGTGATGCCCCTAAAAAGCAATATGTAAAGGATACACACTTTATGCGTGCAGATAAGATCTTTACGTCTTATCTAGGTTATAGTTTTGCCAATGATCAGAAGGTAAAAGGAAAATCAAAAATTATTGATGGAAAGAAATATGTGTAATTAGATTTAGCTCCTATGGCTATGTGCAAGTCAATTAGTACAAAAGAGGTGAAAACAAGGGGTAATTACACAAAATCAGACTACGAAAGATTACAACGACACTATAACAGATTAGAGGAAGCAGGAGTTATTATGATCTCTAAAAATGAGAAAAACTTTTGGGCAATTTTCCTATTAGATGCTGTCCTATCATTCTAAAACTACTAAGTAGTAGACATTTCAAAAACATATACTTCGTTTTGAGTACTAAATAGACGTATTCACTCAGTGTTGATCAGCTGAGAAGGTCTCAAAAACTAAAAAACAAAAGCCACAAAAAAGTGGCCTGATACCCTACACCCTAAATTTTAGTACATACTACTCAAAATACAGACTCATTAATAGTCATAATGGGTAAAGACTTTTAAAACTTATAATTCTAAGTATTCATTCTAAGTCTCTTAATTCTAAGTTTTTCATTCTAAGTACATACTAAATAAAGATTTCAATCATGAAAAAAGAAAAAAAGTTATCAACGAAGTTACCAACAATTGTAGAATATTTATTCAAGCACAACCATATACCTAAGAAAATAAGAAAAGGAGGTAAGGAGTTTTGGTATAGTTCACCAATTACAGGAGGTGATTCAAACCCAAGCTTCAAAGTAGATATACAAAAAGATGTATGGTTTGATTATTCAACTGGTATTGGAGGTCATATTGCAGACCTTGTGGTACAAATGAAAAATGTTTCAGGTAAAGAAGCTTACCGAATGCTGTATAATGAAAAACCATTTGTAGACCATTCTAAAATGAGAGAAACTTTTCATGATGTTCAAGCAAAAACAATTAATGAAGGAGAGGTTCATCAGGCTTCACAAAAAGATTATGTAAGCCATAAGGATCTTTTGAAAAATAGCATGGCAATAAAATACTTAAAGAGTAGAGGCATTAATCCCAATGATGCAGCAAATCATATGTCAGTGGTACTTTATTAATCCAGTGGGAATTTAAGAAGAGATGGGAAGCCATTTTTCGCAATTGGGTGGAAAAATATGTCAGGAGGTTGGGAGTTATCCTCAATGTCAATGGATAAGAGGTTTAAGTCCTCTATTGGTAAAAAAAGATCTAACTTATATTAGATGTAAAAGGACTGAAACAACAGTAAAAGAAGTGACAATCTTTGAAAGTATGATTGATTTTCTTTCCATCTTAAACTATACGAATAGGGCAGATTTAATTTTTAATACAGATATCATAATCCTCAATACAACGGCTGTATTTCAACAGTATTTTGAAAGGTTGACAAATCATTACCATACATTCCATTGCTATACTGATAATGATGATGCTGGAACACAAATCATACAATCATTACAATCTAAAATAGAAAGTAAAAGAATTATTGTAAATGATTGCCGATTATTCTTTGATGGTTTTAAAGATATCAATGATAAAGTAGTAAGACACCAAGCAGAGCGAGGAGCAATAGATCAAACATCACTGAGATATAATGCTAGTTTCAAAGAGTCCATTTTTAAGGCCTTGGTTTTGTATAAGAAGTCAACTTCTGTGCATATGACAGATGATTTAGCCTCAAAATATTGGTATTCTTTAGATACAAAAGAGGAAAGATAAAAGCACCAAAAGAAATTAAAATTCAATGAAACTATTGATGAGTTGATTTCTACCTTCTCAGGTTTTAGAATAATGTATGAAAGGGTGATGAAGCAAAAAGCTGAAGGGATAATTCAATCTGTAACTTTTTATTATAACCAGGCAGTGAAGGGTGTGGATAATACCATATTTTAATTAGGAGAATAAACTGATGTTAATAACTTATTCTTATAAAAGATGTGAGTATCAAAGTAATTAATTTAAAAACATTCATTCTATATGAATCAGGAATGTTTTTCCTCTTTTTTACTAATCAAGAACTTTTATTTATAACTCCTTAGTCTATATTCTGATAAGGTCTACTTTCATTAAGCATTTTGTTCATTTAAATACGAAACGTAATGAAAAGAAAGGTCGTAAATGAGAGCATAATCAATCATTTATTCTCAAAATTTATTCAAAATGAAAGACCTGACTTTAAAAACAGCTTTAGAACAGTTATCATCTAAATTACGATTATCTGAAAAAAATTTCGGAGGAAAAATAAATATAATTGGTAAAGATCCAATTGTTGCTTCTAGACACCATATTGGAGAAGCTACTGCTGTATTATTATCTCTTCTAGGAATGGAATTGGCTTCGGTTTGGAAAGATAGAACAGGAATTAATCAGGATATAGAAATTGATGTTAAAAAGGCAGTAAGTCAACTTGCTGCAATCATGTATACCAAACAAAACAATGTGACTGTGCCTTATGATGATATGGGTATGGTAGAGACCACTGATTTCTTTAAAACAAAAGATAATCGTTGGGTATTTATTGTTGCTTCATTACCACATTTACGTCAAAAGGCAAGTGAAGTTTTAAAAGCAAGGCCTACTGCTGAGGCATTTAAAGAAGCAGTGGGGCAATGGAATGCCATTGATCTTGAAAATGCGATGAATGATGCAGGAGCGGCTTGTGCTATGGTTAGAACAAGAGAGGAATGGAAAGCTACTGAACAATACCCTTTCACACTAAAAGATGATCTTATTCAGATTGAAATGATGGGTGATAGCACACCGAAACCTTATACCGAAAACCCAAATCTTCCACTTTCAGGTATTAAAGTGATTGATAATACACACATATATGCCGGACCAGTAGGAGCACGTTTTCTTGCGGATGCAGGTGCTGATGTATTAAGGATTTTATCTCCTAATATGCCAAACCCTCCAGTTATGGAAATGGATACAATTCCTGGAAAAAGAAGTGCTTGGTTAGATTTCAGAGAGCCAGAAATGAAAGATAAGTTCTGGGAATTAATTAAAGATGCTGATGTCATGATCAATGGATACTTACATCTAGAACAATTTGGGATTACTCCTGAAGAAGTGAAAAAAGTCAATCCTAATATCATCTTTGCTGATATAAGAGCCTACGGTTTTAGTGGTCCTTGGGTAGATAGAGGTGGATTTGAACAACATGGTCAGGCTGTTACAGGGTTTAATGTAAATGAAGGTTCTTTTGAACAACCTATTAACCCTCCTACCTATTTACTAAATGATGTAATGTGTGGTTTAGAGGTAAGTATTGGAATTATAGAAGCATTAAGAAGAAGAGCAAAGTTTGGAGGTAGTTATCATGTTAAAGTATCGTTATCTAGAAATGCAGATTGGTTACAAGAGTTCGGTCTATTTGATGATGA
This sequence comes from Flammeovirga sp. AWQ4_249, assembly GCF_056161045.1. NCBI lineage: Bacteria > Pseudomonadati > Bacteroidota > Cytophagia > Cytophagales > Flammeovirgaceae > Flammeovirga > Flammeovirga sp. AWQ4_249. Next base: position 104,207 of record NZ_JBSWYJ010000004.1, on the reverse strand, counting down.
GTATTTGACTGCTCAACAACTTCCTACTTCTTTATTAAGTAATCCTGGATTGGGAGGAACATTAAAAGAAGAATTTAAAATGCCATTATGGACCACTCCTGAAGGTCCTCTTGGTGAAATGAGTGTTCTTCCATTACAAATAAAATTCTCTGAATTAGCCATTGGACCAAGATATAGTGGAGATCCTAACGGTGCAGCACCTCTTAGTTGGAAGGGTTTTGAAGAAATTAGAAATACTGAAGAATACAATGGAGTAGATTTTACGGTATTCGATCTAAAGTAAAATCAGTTTTTATATTAATAAAGGATATCTTAAATGAGGTATCCTTTTTTTATTTATTTTCAAGAGCTAATTTAGGTATGTAGATCAACTAAAGAGGAATATATAATTATTCAATGAAAGATTTTAAATGGCATAAAGAAAGAATATGTACCACTTATAAAGCCCAAGAAATGCAAGAAGGATTTTTTAAACTGGATAATACATTTGGGGATGGGTATATTGGTTTTTTCGAAGTTTACCCCAATGTTTATGTCAGAATAATGCATTTTATTTTAAAGCAGGATTATCAATGGGATTTAGATTTTTCTGAATATTCGCATTTTAACTATCAATCCTCCTTCTTCAACCCCAATAAAGATGTTGTGGTGGGGGATGGTGATTTGCAAAAGGTAAATAAATATGGATTGAATATTACAAGTAAAGATTTCCGCTCTAGAGGTCAAGCATTAAAAGGACAATTGGCCTCTCAATGTACTATTTATTATTCCGATGATATTTTTGAGATATTCCCTAATCCTAAAGTAGAAGCATTCCATAAAAAATCAACTCATTTCTTTCGTTATTTTCATCAAAGAGATGAATTAAAACATTATACTTTGGATTTCCTTGAAACCAAAGATTATAGCGATAGCTTAAAATATCATTTTTACCTCGCTAAAGCCAAGGAATTGGTGCTCATACTCATGAATATGTTTGAGCAAGAACAAGATCAAATGGAATACTTCACTGAAGAAATTCCTAATGTAAAATACGAGGCACTATTCAGAGCACATGATTGTATTATGAGTGATTTAAAGTCAACACCATCTGTTGAGGAATTATCAAAGAAAGTAGGTTTAAATATCAAGGTATTACAGAAATTATTTAAAAAAGTATTTGGCTATACAGTCTATCAATATTACTCCATACAACGATTAATAATCTGCCGTGATTTGCTTATCACAGGAAAATATACTATAAAATCATTGGCCTATGATTACAATTTTAATGATTTTCAACACTTCTCTTCTTCATTTAAAAAGCAATTTGGTTTAGCTCCAAGTAAATATTTGGAATATTACCAGTATTCAGTGATGAATTAGTCCTGTATAATTTTGTATTAATACTTAATAAATTATTTAAAGGGTCATAGATCTACTTTAAGTCAAAGATTTAAAATAATGATTTAATCAAGGTAACTAAACTACACGAATAGAGCAGATTTAATTTTAATCTAGAATGATGTTAAGAATTGATAGTAGCTCTTTGATATCTCGATAACAAAGCGAAAATCGAAGTTTTAGATATATCTCTAGTAAAATGATTCCTTTAGGGATTCATTGGCATTTAGAATATATAGAAAAAGATGAGTTCATTGTCAATGATAATCATTTTTTCTAAAATAGAAGCGTTTTAGATAGACCTTTTAAAACTACTGATAATGTATTGAAATTAAAGTTATTAATACTGATGTGATAAAAGTATAGTATTCAGTTAATAGACTTTATAATTGATTATGGAGCAATTTTACTGTTCAATTATTTTTTTTGTATTTTCTATACAAACCTATAAAGAATTAAATTATGAGAACCTTTACTTTTCAGAAGAAGAGATATGAAAATTACCAAAAGTATTTCATTGATGTTTTTGGAGGAACACTTTTAGATGATTGTTTGATCAAAGTGGATAATGACTTTGGCAAGGGTGAAGTTTTTATCTATGAAAATAAAGAGATGCGTTTTGTGGTTCTTAATTTAAAAATAAAAAAAAACTATTCTGTTTTTATAGAACACGATCAGAAATACGATTATTCATTACGCTGTTTTCCTGTGCCATATATTTATGAACATGAGAAAGAGAAAAAAACAATTGAAATTAAATGTCCATTAGGTTTTATTCTTGTCAAAAAAAATGATACACTTAAAGCTGAAGTATGCGAAGAACAGAAAGTAACATCAGTAGCAATTTATTGTGACAAAAAGAGTTTTTCAGAGCAAATGAATTTGAGTTTTTCACGAGTAAAAAATTACTCTGTAAATGTTGGTGGTAGTAAATTTATACGTTGGAAAGAAATCTTTTTTACTCACACAAGTTCATCTTTTCAGCAAGGTTTGTATACCCCTTGGGCGAAATGTAAAATGAATGAGCTATTTATTCTGATTCAGAACAATATTATTGAAAATTCAGATAAAGATGATTCGAATGCATTCTATGATTATGAATTTGATGTGGCTTTACAAATAAAAAATAAAATTGATAGTGATGTATATTACAAACCCGTAATTAGTGATTTATCAAAAGAATATGGTTTAAACCCTGTAAAGCTTAGTAATGTTTTTAAATATACTTATGGCAAAACTATCTATCAATATTATAAGAGGAATAGGATGACAGTGGCCAGAGAAATGATTATGAATTCAGATCAAACCTTGAGTCAAATTGCGTATGAATTGGGGTATACCGATATCAATCACTTATCAAAAGAATTTAGGAAAACATACGATGTAAGTCCATCAGATCTTAGAAAATAATTATTCCTTTTGTCTTAATTGAGTAGGTTTTACTCCAAACATTTTAATTCTACTTTTAGATAGATGATTAGCGTCAGTGAAGTTAAATTCATAAGTAATTTATTGTCTTAGATAATATTGAACCCTTTGTAAAAAAATAACTTAATACTATTTAAAAACGAACACTTTCGAGATATCCACAAGTAAAGACACAAATGCATTGTGTCTTTACAGGGATGTTACTAGGAAGAGAATTTTAACTTCGTTTTTATGTGCCTTCATTCATTAAAATGAATATGAAAATGCTAATCGATAAATAGGAGATTCATTTTGGTAATCTTGATAATCGGTGAATTCTTGTCCATAGATTGTTTTTTGTTCTCCACTATTGATAAGGTTATTTACTTTAAAACTTAATGCTCCTTTGTCTTTTAAAATAGATTTTTTGATAGCAAGGTCTACCCCAAACGATGGTGCGATTATTCGTTGAGAATCATACTGTTCTCCAATAAATCTTCCCAAAAGCTGAATATTTATTCCTTTATAAGGTGAAATACTAGTGTTTAATTTTAACGAATAATTAAGAAGAGGTGCATTACTAGGAATAAAATAGTTTTTATCATTAATCGACAAATAATAAAGGTCTACAGAACCGTTCCACTCCCACCAATTGAACATTGAATAACTTGCTGAAAGAGATAAACCAATATTTAATGCTTCATCTAAATTTTCATAAGTAGTCACTGTAAGATCTTTTGAAGTATCATAATTCACTACGCTTCTGATAATATCTGTACTTTTTCGTGTGTAAATTGTGGTGGTAAATTTAAAAGGTCCTTCACCTGAATAACCATAAGAAACCTCTACAGAATTAGTATATGTAGGCTGTAATGCTGGATTACCTTCTACAATATTTTTTGGATTTGTTGAAGTCTCCATTGGTAAAAATTGTATATCTTCTGGTCTTTTGATTCTTCTTGAATAACCTAAACCTAATCTTCCATTATCTCCTAATTGATATTGAACTTGGAATGATGGAAAAAGGCTTTTATAATCCATAGTATATGTACTATCTAAGGAAGATACTCCTTGTATACTACTTATTGTATTTGAGAACTCACCTCTTAATCCTGCTATAATTTGAGCTTTTCCAAGTTCTAAATTATAAGTTAGGTAAAATGAATTTTGAAAACTCGTGTTAGGATACTTATAAGTAAGGGTCTCATTTAGGGAATAATTTTCCTCAGTTAGGTTCATTTCTGCAACCATTCCATGAAACTTATATCCTACTTCTAAAGTCGAATGTTTTGACAAGTTATAATTATAATCTACTTGTAAAGTAGTAATTCCCCATTCTGCATAAGTAGTATTTTTCTTTAATGGATTCCATATATTGTCTTGTTCTTGATCAGAACTTAAACTCATGTCAGAGTATCCCAACTCTGTAAAAAGATCAATTTTTAAAACACTATTTCTAAAGTCTTTTTTATGATTAAAATTAAAATTATATCCTTTTGAATAGTTGTAATTATTTCCTTTTTGATCCTCTAATGAAATACTATTTTGATCTTCGTCGAAATATTCATTTGTATATGAATTACTGGTTTCTGTTTCCCATATCCAGCGGTCTACTGAGAACGTTGAAGTATTAGTAGAATCCCAAAGTACATCGAATCCCATTTTTACCATCTGATAACCATCAAAATTATTTTCTTTTTGAGATTGGTACAAACTATTTGTACTCTCCGTATAAGTTCTATTTAAATGAGTAGTACTTTCTAAATTTGTGTGACTCTGATATACTTGAGTAAAGAAATTAAATTTCTTTTTTCTATAATTTAACCCAACAAAACCAGAGTATTTATTATTAGAACCTACAGAAATATTTAGATTTCCATTCAATCCTTGATTCGTCTCTTTTTTTGTTATAATATTAATTATTCCCGTTAATCCTTCAGCATCATATTTAGCTGTAGGGTTAGTAATCACTTCAATTTTATCAATAGCATCACTAGGTAATGATTGTAGTACTTGATTTAGGTCTAATTGAGATGGTTGTCCGTCTAAAAGAATTTTCACATTGTTATCTCCTCTTAATGATATTTTCCCATCTGCACCAACATTTATTTCAGGCAATGTATTTAAAATTTCTGAGGTAGAACTTCCACTAGTAATCATTGTTTCACTTATATTAAATACTGTTTTCTCAGAGTGATTTTCTATAAATACTTTTTTACCATAAATAACTACTTCTTCAAGCTGTTCAATTGAATGTGAAAGTTGAATAACACCTAAGTCTATTTTTTGCTTGGTCATTACTTTAAATTCTTGTTGAAAAGTTTTATAACCAACAAACTGAACAAATAGAAGGTAGGTACCTGATTTTACTATATTTAATCTAAATGTACCACTTTCATTTGTCAAATCTGTAGACATTGTATGACCAATCGTATCTGTAATAACCACTGTGGCATAAGCTACTGGCAAAAGGGATTCCTGATCAATTACTTTTCCAAAAACTTCTTTGTTATTAGTAGATGTTGCGAACGTATTAGGAAAGAATTGAAATGAAAATAGTACGAATAAAAATATTTGGAGGATATAACTTATATTTTTCACTTTAGTATAATTTAGTGGTAAACAGATATGGGCATCTATTTTTTTAATAAATAGTATTGACTGATTAATCAGTCAATTTTTAATGTAAAATGAGTTATAATTATACCAACATAAAAACTATTTAAAGATTATTGATTGAGATATGATGAATATCTATTTCTAAATTCCTTTTTAATACCAAGAATTGGATATTGATCATCGGCATAGATATAATTCATGCCTATACCGTCGAGTTCGGAAATGAATAAGTAACTATATAAAGATTTTTCTTCTTCTGACAACTCATCAAATAAAAATTGCTTATGAAACTCTAATAGAAGTTCAAACCTTTTTTTAATTAAGTCATCAAGAATAGTCCTTGTTGAAGGTTGGAACATGATATTGAGATAAAGTCTAAATTCAGATTTATCATTTGCCATAGAATCAAATGCCATGTCAACAAGGTGGTTTAATCGTTCAATTGGTGTTTGAGAACGGTTAAGTCCTTTAATCATAGTGACAACTTGATTAGTTGTATTTTCAAAAATTGTGCGTAATAAACCATTTTTATTTTCAAAGTGGTGAAAAACTAAACCTTGAGAAATCTTAGCTTCTTTACAAATAACTGATACTGGTGTTTTATCGAATCCGTTTTCTGAAAATAACTTACTGGCAACTTCTAATATTAGTTCTTTCTTATCCATAATTTAAAAATGATTTAATACTATTGATTTTATATTTTTACTATAATTCTAATTGAATTAATCAAGATAAAATTAATCCTCAAATTGTTCTAATGGATGTTTCCATACGTATGGATCACTATAAGGACCTTCAACTGTAGAAGTAGAAGTAATACCATTTAAGCAACCTGGAGTTAACTCTCTTGCAAACCAGTTTTCGATTGGCATTTGCGTTTCTGCTGGAATACCAATGTTATGCGGTGTACTATATCTTCTACCATAATGGTGTTTTTCACCTGCTACGAATACAACGTCGGGTTGTAATTCTTTTTCAGCATATTCCATCAATTTTGTGGCAAGCTTTTTACCTTGATGTTCTGTTAGTACTGCTAAAGGTGCGATAATATAACATTTAAGGTGTGGTGCTTCGTCAATTGTCATTGGTGTATAACATGCGTGTCCTACACCTTCGATAATGATTGAATAACTACCGTCTTCGATCATGTCTACTGCTAGATCTCCATACAATTTGGCATGTCTTTCGTCGTAAATACCTCCTGCATTTTTGAATGCTTCAAATTCAATTTGGTAAGCAAGTTTCTTGTGTTCTTCCGATTGTGAATCAGTGCGATAATTTAATGACTCTTTTTTCATTGTAGTATAAATTAATTTAAAAACTAACTGACTAATCAGTCGGTAAATACACTAAAAATATCGACACTGAAAAATTAAGGTTGTCAAAACTTTATGTTATTAATATATATTAATAATTTTTGTTGTATAATTTATATTCATTTTTGATTTAAAATAATGTTTGAACCTTGGTAGTTTATTTTAAAACAGTTTTACAATTCGATTACGCCCCAAATACAACCCTAAGAATACATCCAACGTACATTTCACGCTGTATTTACGCTATTCCTACGTACATTTTTAATTTTTATACAATCTTGAAAGGACGCTGAGATGTATATCCAAATCAAATACATTCAACCAGATCAAATTAATGCATCCACATTACTATCTCTTTATATGCAATTTTCATGAATCTATCTTAGAGTTCTTAAAGAATTAGAACACAAATTGAATCACTAAGATGGAAAACATTAATGAAGAAATTGTTGAAGATTATAAAGAAGCAATCTCTGAGGTACAAGAAGCTATAAGAAGTACTTTGGGTGAAAAGAATGCACAACATCCAGGCGTTGTTGGTACCATTTTTCAAGGAATCCAACTTAAACGAATTGCAAATCTTATGGAGATGAACCATTTAGATACTGGAGAGGAGTATGAAGAAGAAGTTTCTGAAGATAAAGAAGGAATGGGTTAATAAATAATTAGAAGATTGAACGTTAGAAATCACGTCAAAAAGCTAGTACAAAGTACTGGCTTTTTTTTAATCTGGAATAGCTATGTTTAAAACCTTTCTTCTTTTAGGTCCCTTAACTTAGTAGTAGCAATAACATCTTGGAACTGAGTTAATTGATCTTCTAGTGTAACAAGGGACATTTCTTTTATAGAATAATCAGGGGTTATCTCATTATTTTGTTGGAGAATAGAGAATTGATCAGAAAATATATTGTGTTCTATATGTTCTGATAACTTGACAATATTTTCAATTGGAAATCTATTAGTATTTTTTTCATTTTTAATAAATGTAGCAATACTTAATGACATGGCTTGTAACTTATTATTGATGTTTTCAAGTTGACTCTTTTTACAGTTTTCAAAATAATCATCTTGAATAGCTGAAGTCCATTTATTGATGATAACTGAAAAGGAATTAATATCTTCTTTTGAGAGAATTAAACTTATTTTTTTATTGAATTGATACCATTTTAATTTGGTATTCGAATACTTAACTAGTAAAGAAGTACTTTTTATGAATCTTTGCACTTTGTTAAGATATACCTTTTCAGGACGACTAGCACTCATAAGATAAGAAGTGATCAGAACCCATGATAACATTCCTACAATAAATAAACTTTGATTAACAATAGCTTCAAAATTATAACTTTGAACATTAGTAATATCTAATACCATTACACAAAATGCAGAGGCCAAATATGATGATGAAGGCATATTATAGTATGCAATTACCAAAATGATGAACAAAACAGGACCTAATGTATAGTAACTAGAAAGGTTAGGAAGTATAGATACATAGATAATCATAGAGTATAAACACATCATTGCAAAGTTTTTACGAATCAGTCTTAGATTTATTTGAGGCTTGCTTCCAACTAAAAATGAGATGGCTCCTGCCTCCATATACCACATTTTTCCACCAGGAGGATTGATAAGTAACCAAATAAAATAACTACTTACAATTGTAAAAAAACTAAAGAATGCCCCTAGTAGATATTGACGATTTAATTTGATATTTAATGATTTAGGAAGCGTATACTTTATGGAGAAAGACTTCATAGATTTATCTCCAATACCAGTTGAAATTTGGAATTGTATGTCTTCTAATATCTTATATATTTTATGTAACTGCTCTAATAATATATCATTGTTTTTTGAAAAACTCTTACCGATTAAGGTATTGTTTTTTTGATGATTATTTTCAGATATTTGTTTTAGTAATAATAAGGATTGTTGGAATAATAATTCATGTTCTTCATTTTTTTGAATATTTGATTGAGAAATAATAATATTTAACTGTACATATTCTTGTAATAAAGCTTTTGATTGAGCTATAAGTATTTTCCAATATTTAATTTCTTTTCTATTGTAAGCAGAAAAAAAGAGAACATTTAGAATTGACAAACATTCTTCTTGTAACGTAATTATTTGATTATAGGAATTTAATTGTTCTTTTTTAGGTAATTGATGAAAAATATCTACATATAATTTTTCTGATAGCTTAAATAATTTTTCTGAAGTTTTTTTTATGTCTCTTTGATCTTTATTACGCCACATAAATAATGAAACAATAGTAAAAGACCCTACTCCTAAAAAGTTTTCAAGAATTCTATATATAGCATGTTCAAATACTTCTCCTGAATCTGCTGGTCCAACAGTGGAGATAACTAAACATGAGATTCCCATCGCAAACCATACATAATTATTTTCTTTGTCCGATGACATCATAAATGTTGCTATAAATCCCCATGAAGCAATTAGAAACATAAATAGAAATCTATTTTGAGAAGCAACTGATAGAATTATTAAACTTGCAATGCTTCCAATTATATTACCAAGAATTCTTAAGAAAGATTTTTTCAAAGATTGATCATTGTTTAGAGTAGGAAGTGCCACTATAATAGCACTGAAACCTGCCCATTTTGGTTCAAGCCAATTAAAGTTTAAAGCAAGGCCATAAGCAATAACGAATGCTGTAGCTACTTTTATTGCTTCTTTTAGTTTTTGATTATCCATGATTGAAATGAGAATAGATATACTAATTATTAGCACAAAAGTATTGAGATAAGAATTAATTGATTAGTAATATCCTAGGAGCATGTAGTAAATTCTTTATTTTAGTTTTTTTGAAAACAAGAAATAATTGACTCTATTAGGTTATTTTATTAATTTCTTTAAAGAAACAGAATAGATAAATGTTTGATATAAATATTAAAAGGGATCCTTCTAAATCATATTATGATTATATGATAGATTCATTTAATGGGATACCCGTAGATGAAAAAAGATTATTTTTCGATAATGATCGATTAAGAGGTACTTTATTTATTAATGAGTTCACTGATTTTAGAATTGTTGTTATGGATGTGCTTGCTAAGCAAGATTTTAAAGTCAAATTTGTAACAGATCAAGATTATGATTATTCGGTGATTTTTTACTCAGATAATATCAACTATAATAGATCTGATGGAAAGGTAATTAGTTTAAATACACCGTCAGGATTGGTAATATTGAAAGACTCAGACAACATTGAATATGAAAGGAAGAAAGGAGAACGGATTGTACGAGTTACGATGAATGTAAATAAAAACTTAATCTCTACTTATCTTAACGGTGTTTTGAATAAAGTAAATGATTTTGTTTATCATAAAGGTGATGAACAATTATTATTTTGGAAGAATACATTCTTCAATAAAACACCACAAAACTTGACTGAAAAAGATCATGATAGATGGTATCTAATAAAATTAGAGGAATTGACTTTATTGACTAAAAATATCCTCAATAATATTACTGTTGAAGAAGATAATGATATCTATACTGATAATGAGTTTGAGGTCGCAAATACTATTCATCAAAAAATTATTGATAATATTCGTGAACGTCCTGTATTGCTTGATTTGGCAAAAGAACATGGGATAAATTCATCGAAAATAGGGGAAATTTTTAAACATTGTTTTGGACAAACAATTTATCAGTTTTATAAAATAACAAGAATACAAAAGGTGCATAATGAAATAATGAATACAAATAAGACAATTACTGACATTGCATATGAATTTGGATACACAGACCTTAATCATCTGTCTAAAGAATACAAAAATGAATTTGGTTTACGTCCAAGTCAAATTAGAAAAAAAGCTTGATATTGAGTGATTTTTAGCTCTCCAAGTTCGGCAGCTTCACAAGTTTTAGCAAGAAATACAAACGGTTGGTTAGAGTGGAAGGATAAAAATGGAAAAACTTTAGATGAATTGAAAAGGAAATAATTACTTCTCTTGGCAGTGCCTTTTATATTGGTATCTAGCTTCTGTGTAACCTTGTTGAGCTGATCTTTCCCAATAAATACAAGCTTTTGTACTATTCTGCATTGAGAGGTTATAATGCCAACCTAGATAGTAATTTGATAAAGCTTTGTATTCGGGATAGTTTAAACTTTCCATTAAGAATTGATGTGAAAGTTCAAATTGACGGTTATTTTGATAGGCAATTCCTAATAGGAGAGAGGCTTCAGGAAAATGTATACTTTTTCTGTCTATTTTAGATAAAGCATCAATTGCAGCAACATAATCTAATAACCTATCATTGTATGTTTTTCCCATCCATAGATAACTTTCTTCTAATGCTAATCCTTTATCCAGTACTTTTGTAAGTGATCGAATTGCTTCTTTGCCTTGTTTATTTTGATAATAAGCTTTACCCATTGATAGATATAAATCTACAACTAAATTTTCTCTATCAAAATCTATTTCTTTTTCAGTTTCAACCAAATAAGAAAGAGCTCTTTTAGGACGGTTTTGAGTAATCTCAATACCTGCTTTAATTAATTGAGCCTCCGTAAATGCCTCATAATCGATCAGTTCAATGATATTTCGATGAACTTCTCTTATTTTTTTTTCTTGAAGATTTGTTTTGGCTGTAACGTAAAGTTCAGCCGCCAGTTTACTCTGGCGTTGGACGAAAAAAGAGATGACACCTATCATAGCTGCAACATAACCTGCCACTAAGAAAGGCATTACTTTTTTTCTTTTACTTAAAACTTTTTTCTCTTCCTTGATTTCTTCTTGTTTTTGAGCTTGATAATTAGCTCTTCTTTTCAAGTCCTCAGTTGTTGGAGTTCTTTTGGGTTTGGGTGAAGTTGTTTCGTTTGTTGTAGTAAAGAAGGTCAAACCATGATCATAACGAAACCTTTTATCATCATCAAATAAGGTTTCATAAGCTTCATTGATCATTTTGAATTTTTCTTCATCAGCCGGATTTTGACAAACATCTGGGTGATATATTTTTGCTAATTGTAGATAAGCTTTTTTGATTTCCTTTTTATCAGCTGTCTTATCAATACCTAGCAATTCATAATAATTACTCATAGAATGTATAATTTCTTGTGCGTCACACTTCTCAAGAAAAGTAGAAAGTGAAATTGTTAGTTAGCACGTAATTTTAAAAAGTGAAAATAGAATATTAAAAGCAAAGACAGATGAATTTTAAAGAAAATTAGGATCACCTCAAAAATTACAAGATTAATTCACATCTAAACCTATGTATTTCAGGTGATCCTAAAGTATTTTATTTTAAAAGAAAATTAAAATCATCCTCAGGAGTTAGTTCATAAGGCTTTTTATTTTTCTCGAAAATTCTTGCAGATAAGGGTCCTTCTAGACGGATATAATCGTTCTCAACTCTAAGCCAAGAACCTTCACGAAGACCGACTACAGTTTGATCATTATAGGTGTGAAACTCTTTGATTCTAGTTTCTCTTGTTTCACCCATATGTTTGGATGTAGGATCAGGATCTAGATAATGAGGGTTTAGATTAAAGGGTAATAAACCTAGTGCGTCCAATGTTACTGGATGTGCAATCGGCATATCATTGGTAGTATTAATGGTTAGTCCTGTAATATTAGAACCAGCACTTGTACCCATGTATTTCATACCTTCACTTACTCTAGTTTTTATGGTTTCAATTAAACCTAATTTTTGTAATTGATCCAAAAGAACAAAAGTATTGCCTCCACCAGTAAATACTCCTGAAGCTACTGCTAAGGCTGACTTAGGATCTTCAAATTCATGAAGTCCTCTCATCTTAAAGCCAAGTTGGTTAAACTTTTGAGCCGCAATTTCTGTATATTCATCATGAGAAATTCCTCCTGGCCTTGCATAAGGTATGAAAATTACTTCAGTACAACCTTGGAAGAAATCTTTAATTGTATTTTCACAATACGATAGGTAAGGTTTGCCATGTACAGTTGAAGTACTGACAATCAGTAAATCTCTTTTGTTCATTTAATAGGCTTAATTTAGGGATATGAATTTATTTAACAGATACTTTGAAATATCTTTTCAACCAAGAATTTTCAGCGTCAACGATCCAACGTTGTCTGAAATCTCCTAAAGTTTGAATAGTATTGTCAAAGATTTTTGTTGTAGGCGTAAGTGTACCTTCGTTCACTCTACTTTTTGCTTCAGACAGTTTGAAAATCTCAACAGCATTGTTTTCATTAATAAATGCAATTGATGTTCTGTCAAACATATTTACGTTGAAGGCTGTTTCAATATTCTTAATAATGCCAACAGATTTATCTATTGAGCATCCAGAAGCTGCATGTGCACCTTCATCTACACTGACAATGATAAATTGATTTTTTTCGATAGTGAAACTAGCACTTAAATCACTGCCATGAGCATTCCATGAAGCAACAAATTGTTCTAAAGCAGTGTTTATTTGAGAAAGTTCTTCAGCATTAAATGCTCTATTGGATTGGTAAATCCAAATACGAGAAGAATCTGGAAGTGAATCTATATTATTATACATGGTATTATTTTTTTTGCAATATACATTCTTTCTCTGTGTTATTGAAATTGCAATATTTTAATAAAAATAAAAAAGAGGACCTTTAATGAAGATCCTCTTGAATATATTCAAAATATTATAAGCCTTTTGACTTTGCTACAAGTTCAGCTAAATCCATTACTTGTACTTCTTTTTCTTTTTCCTTGTTCTTGATACCATCATTAATCATAGTCATACAGAAAGGACATCCAGCTGCTACAACTTCTGCTCCTGTAGCTAATGCTTCTTCTGTTCTTTCAATATTAATGTCTTTATTTCCTTTTTCAGGTTCCTTAAACATTTGAGCTCCTCCAGCACCACAGCAAAGACCATTTTTCTTGCAACGTTTCATTTCAACAAGATCAGCATCTAATGCTTCAATGACCGTTCTTGGTGCTTTATAGACATCATTGGCACGTCCTAAGTAACATGAATCGTGGAAAGTGATTTTTTTACCTTTAAAGGCTTCACCACCATCAACTGATAAACGTCCATCATTAATTAGACCTTGCAAATATTCTGAGTGATGCACCACATCATAATTTCCTCCTAGAGCAGGATATTCATTTTTGATCGTATTAAAACAATGTGGACAAGCTGTGACTATTTTTTTGATCTCATATGCATTTAATACTTCAATGTTCTGCATTGCTTGCATCTGGAATAAAAATTCATTGCCAGCTCTTCTTGCAGGATCTCCAGTACAACTTTCTTCTTGCCCAAGTACGGCAAAATTTACATCGATCTCATTTAATATTTTTACAAATGCAGTAATTACTCTTTTATATCTATCGTCATAAGAACCTGCACAACCTACCCAAAACAATACTTCTGGATGTTTGCCTTGCTCGACCATTTCGGCCATTGTAGGTACTTTTAGAAAATTTGTGTTATTATTTGCTGTCATTTTTATGTCTATTTTCTTGGTTGAATTCGATTGATTTAGGCTTTGATATCTTCGCCTTCGTCTTTACTTACTTCTTGAGAGCGTAATTCTTCACCCCATTTGAAACGGTCACTTGCAGCAAATGCCCAAGGAGCAGCATTGTTTTCAATGTTTTGGAAAACCATATTCCATTCTTGAGGAGTTCCAGATTCTTCCATCGCTACATATCTTCTCATTTCTAGAATGATACCTAGTGGATCAATATTAATAGGACAAGCTTCAGCACATGCATTACATGAGGTACAAGCCATTAATTCCTCTTTAGAAATGAAATCACCGTATAACATTTTACCGTCATCTTGGAATGTTCCTCCATTTGCATCTCTGTTTTTACCAATTTCTTCAGCTCGATCACGTACATCCATCATTACCTTACGAGGGGATAACTTCTTTCCTGTAATGTTAGCAGGACATTGAGAAGTACAGCGACCACATTCTGTACAAGAATATGCATTTAATACATTTCTCCAAGTAAGGTCTTGCACATCTTTAGCACCAAAAGTAGGCATTTCGTCTGCGTCACCTTGATCAGCGTTTTCAACAGGTATACCCATCATGATTTTAACCTCATTGGTCACTGACTCCATATTTTCCATCTGACCTTTAGGTTGGAGTTTCGCAAAATAGGTATTTGGGAATGCTAAGAAAATATGTAAATGTTTTGAATAGGTAATGTATACAGAGAAAGCAAATATACCTACTATATGTACCCACCATGCAGTTCTTTCTAAAGCAACTAATGCAGTTGTTGATAATCCTGAGAATAGTGGCACAAACAATTGACTTATCGCAAATGTTCCTATAACAGGGTAATGATCAGCACCTTGAGTTTGTAAAACAGCATCTGTAGCGTTCATTGTGAAAAGCATCGTCATTAAGATGATCTCAGCGTATAAAATGATGTTCGCATCTCTGTAGGGCCAACCTTTCATTTCCGCCATGTGAAAACGAGGAATTCTTAATGCATTCCTTCTAATCAAGAATATGAAACAAGACACTGTAACTGCTAATGCCATTACCTCGAAGAAGCTTCCTAAGAATTTGTATAAACCTAAAGGTAGAACTCCTGAAAATATCCTATGTTGTCCTGTTAATCCATCAAGGACAATTTCTAATACTTCAATGTTGATTAATAAAAAACCGGCATAAACTGCAAAGTGCATTAGACCAACCACAGGGCGATCAAACATTTTTTGTTGACCAAACGCAAGACGTAGCATATTTCCTAACCTCTTCTGTTTATCCCCCTTGATTTCAACATCTTTTCCGATGAAGATGTTTTTGTAAATAAATCTAGCTCTCTTGGTTACCAAATAACCTGTTAAACCGATTGCGGCTACAAAAAGTAGTTGTTGCACAATCTGAATCATAATGTTTAAAAAGTTTCTGTGTGTTTATTGTATTTATCATATAACTCGCAAAACATTAATTTGTTATGCATGCAGAGTATTTATTGCTAATAAAGTACTTTAAATGCGTATTTACAAATGTTTGAAAGCAAATTATCTAGATAAATATAAGTCAGAAACTGAGATTTATTTTGATTTTTAGGAGAATAACGTCAAAAGAACACTTATTAAGAATGATTCTAAATATGAATATTCATTCATTTATTGTGTTTCTCAACTAAAAACGATAACCTAATTGAATCATAAATCCTCCTCTGAAGTTTCCAAAGTTTTCATGATCAAGGGCTGTATTAATATTATAAGCACTATGTATGAGCCATCTACTGTAAGGAAATCGGTAACCTATCCCTAGGGCAGTTCCTAAAATAGGTGCATGATGTTTTTTATCAGGATAATTAGTTTCTAAGCTTTCTAATATTTCTTTGTTATGAATAGAAGACATGCCTACTAACACATCCATATCGAAGAACAATTTTTTCTGTGTTCTCAATGTTAAGCCCATCTTAGTATTTGCTATTCCTTGCATGTTGGAGTAGGATACTTTTCCTCCAATAACAAATCGACCACCTTTAAAATATTTAAAATCTCTTCCGTATTGTAAATTTAGACCATATGTATTGTCGTCATCTATGACAAAATCAGAGCCTGTTGAAATAAAGCCCACATAGATTTGATTACGAGTATCTGTAAGGATTTGAGCTTCTGCTTCTTTTGTAAAGCTTAAAATAACTGAAATAGTTACTAAAAAATAGAGAAATTTAAACATAAAATTCAATTAGGCTTAGAAGATAATATTAGGTTTTTTTCATTAACAATATCTAATCTAAACGATTCGCTTGTAAAAAGTGAAAATTTATTTAACTAGAAGAGAGTATTTTAACTTCATTTATATAAAATTATAGTCTTTAAGTGAATTTTAAGAAAAACAGTTTGTCACACACTGTTACTTAATTTTTTGTTAGTGTTTTTTTCCTTTTGATGAATATAAAAAGATGTATCTTGCCTTAACTAAATTATAAAATGCTTTAATAAACATGAAACAGTACTTGTCCCTTCTAATTTTTTCATTTTTTACAATATTTACTTGTTTTGGACAAGCTAAAAAGTGGGAGATTATTACTCCTAAAGACTATCAAAATAAAAAAATCAGATATACTGACTTTGTATATGATCCTAATATCAGAACTGTACAATTGTATACAAGAGGAGGTACTAGAAATATACCACAGCTTAATACACCTATAGTAAGAATAGATCAGCAGTTTCCAATATTTTTAGAATTCGATGCCTTTGGAGATGATGCTCCTTATTTTGAAGCTGAAATAGTTCATTGTAATCGAGATTGGACACCTTCAGAATTACAACCTATTGAATTTATGAAAGATTACAATTCATTCAAGTTGAATGATTTTGATTTCTCAATAAATACGAGTGTGCCATTCGTACATTTTACTTTCCAACTTCCAAAAGTGATGATGTCTGGTAATTATATAATTAAGGTATATCATGAAGGAAATAAAGAGGATTTGGTCATTACAAAAAGGTTTATGGTATATGAGAAGAATGCTGTCGTTGCTTCCAAAATGGTTGATGCCAGAGGAAATGATAGGAGGTATAAACAACAAATTGATTTTACTGTAAATTATAAAAACTTGACAGTTGTGAACCCAACAAGAGATTTTTCAGTGACAATTTTACAGAATTCAAGATGGGATAACGCAATTACGAATTTGAAACCTCGCTTTATTAAAGGTCCTGAACATGTACTCGATTATAGTTATTATGATGGTGAAAATTCATTTATGGGTAGTAATGAATTTAGAGTATTTGAAATCAGTAGTGTTAATAATAGTGGCGTGAGCGTTTCTTCTACTGATTTAATGAAGAATTTTAGAAAGATAAAGCTCAGAACAGATTTAGTAAGAAATGGGAAAGCTTTTAATCAGCAACAGAGAGATTATAATGGAGGTTATGTGATCAATGCATTTGGTAAACAAGAGTATTGGTTGGAGTCTGATTATATGGAAGTATTCTTCTTATTGAAAACAGATAAACAATATGTAGGTGATATATATGCTTATGGAGGATTTTCTCAATGGCAATTGAATCAAGAAAATAAATTAGTTTATGATGAACGCATGAAAGCTTATGTTGGATCTGCTATAGTGAAGCAAGGAAGGTATGATTATATGTATACTCTTGTTAATACATCTAAAATGACAAGGGATGATATTATACTAGAAGGTAGTTTTAACCTAACGAAGAACCAATATGATATTCTTGTATACTATCGTGGACCTGGAGATAGAGCTGATAGAATAGTTGGTCATAGGGCTATTTTTGCTAATCGATAAAAAAATATCAACTTTTTTGAAGATATAAATACTTGAAAAATAATGCGTTTACATTGGTTAGCATAAAAAAGTTATACAGATACTTGCGTAGTTAAGAAAATACCTACACCTTTGCACCGCATTAAACAAAAACAGTCCTCTTGAGAGTCACTTCGGGATGTAGCACAGTCCGGTTAGTGTACCTGGTTTGGGACCAGGGGGTCGCAGGTTCGAATCCTGCCATCCCGACTTTTGAATTACTTTCAAAGGTATGGTCCGATAGCTCAACTGGATAGAGCAACTGCCTTCTAAGCAGTAGGTTCCAGGTTCGAGTCCTGGTCGGATCACTGTTTTTATTTAATGTTTCTTTTAAAGAAACTTATCGGGATGTAGCACAGTCCGGTTAGTGTACCTGGTTTGGGACCAGGGGGTCGCAGGTTCGAATCCTGCCATCCCGACGATAAAAAACTTTAAAAGGATGGTCCGATAGCTCAACTGGATAGAGCAACTGCCTTCTAAGCAGTAGGTTCCAGGTTCGAGTCCTGGTCGGATCACAATTGAAATACCATTCCTTCTTAGGAATTCTTCGGGATGTAGCACAGTCCGGTTAGTGTACCTGGTTTGGGACCAGGGGGTCGCAGGTTCGAATCCTGCCATCCCGACTAGAAGAACTTTTAAGGATGGTCCGATAGCTCAACTGGATAGAGCAACTGCCTTCTAAGCAGTAGGTTCCAGGTTCGAGTCCTGGTCGGATCACTTGTGATTCGATAAGCCGATAACAGCAATGTTATCGGCTTTTTTATGCTCAAAAAAATCTTTGTTCTTAGAATAATTAAATTTTTTCAACTCAATTAACATAAAACCTGCTTTCAAAGTAAATATATAGTAACAACTCTTATTCTATAAAAAATAGAAGAGTTAGACTTTTTAAATCAATATAAATGAATCAAGATAGTTGTAATACATATATTTTAAATATAATTATGCTATTTATTGTTTATTTAAGAGATGTTCAACATTTTTACAGCATCATGCAAAAATGATCTTTACACAATTTTTTTAATTAATCGACTATATCTTTTATTATGAAAAAGATTTTTTTACTACTTATCATCGCCTTTTCTTCTTTATTATCGACGCAAGCACAAGATAAATACCTCACAATTGGTATTGGTGGAGGAGCAGCAATAACCACTTTAACTGAACCAACTAAAGTTTATGACGGTATTGGGGGAGATTTCTTTGTAAATTTTTACTATAATATTTCCCCAAAATTCTCAATGGGAGCAGAGTTTGGTGCAGGTGCAGTATTTTTTGAAGACCCTAATGCATATAGTTATGAATCAGAAACTGCATCGGGTTTTAGCAATTTAAGTTTTAGATTGAAATATCACTTTGGAAAAAGTAAAGTGAGACCACATATTGGTTTTGGTACTGGTATTTATAGTGTCACTTCTCCAGATTTCACGTCTGAGGTTAATTATGGTTTAATACCTGTGGGTACAGGAATAGGATTTTCTCCTGAATTTGGTATGAATTTCGGTTTTTTCCAGTTAGCTGCTGTATACCATTATGTACCAACATTAATATCCGATACCTATACATATGATTCAGAATACTCAAATATAGAAGTGAGAATGGTTTTCAATATTAACTTCATCAACAGATAGAGCTTTCAGAATAATCTATATCTTCTATTGATATATGTGTAAAGAGGTGTTTCAATTAAAAATGATCCACCTCTTTTTATTTGTCTAAATTACACTTACTTAAGAAGTGTTTGTCTTTTTTTAATAAAATTAAGATTTTTAATATAATTTAAATAATATTATGTGTTACTATTCTAAGTATTTCTGTAACTATAAGTATTTTGTTTTGATTTTTTAAATCGAAAAAAACAACTTTGAACCGTTGGAAAAATAAAACTATTTTATAAAAAACTATTGTATAAACTACAAAGCAACTTTAATTTAACATTACAATGAAAAAGTTATTTTTATTATTCTTTTTAGCATTCGCTTCGGTTCTATCAACACAAGCTCAAGATAAGAAATTCACTATTGGTCTTGGTGGAGGTGTTTCTATGATGAGCCAAAAAGCAACATTAGGTGGCGAAGAAGCTAAAGCTAATGGTACTGGTTTCACATTTTTAGGAAATTTCTATTACAACATAAATCCAAAGATTTCAGTTGGTCTTGAAATTGCTTCAGCAGCAGCAATTTTAGAAGGTGACAGTGGTTCTGATGTAGATGCAACTGCAATTGGAAACTACTCATTAAGAGGTAAATATCACTTTGGAGAAAGTAAAGTTAGACCTCATGTAGGTTTAGGTATTGGTATGTATAACGTCGTTCCAGGTTCTGCAGGTTTTGATTCTAAAACTGCATTTGGTGTTTCTCCTGAAGTTGGCTTAAACTTAGGGTTCTTCCAAATTTCTGGTATTTATCATATCATGTCAAATGTTAATTATGATATCTTAGGTGAAGAAGAATTAAAATTAGGTTCTTCAAACTTTGAGTTAAGAGCAATCTTTAACATCAACTTCGCAAGTAGATAACATTTACTTCTTCCAACAGAGAGAGGATGAATTTTCGAATTCATCCTTTTTTTATGCCATTTTTTTGTCATACTTTATTTATTGCTTGTCATAGTATATGATATCAATCTATTACTAGCAAACTATTTTTTTATGAAAAAGTATTTATCTTTCTTTTAATCCTTTCAGTATGTAATATTAAACTTCTTGCACAAGAACGAACTTTTAAAGTTGGTTTTGGGACACCATTCAATTACATAAATTTAGATGTGAATGACGCATTAATATATGGAGGAGGTATGGGAATGTTTATTTAATATTGAAGCAGATGTTAAAAGTGATATTTCGTTAGCTGCCGATTTTAATACTAGTTGGATTCGTCAAAATATTAAATACAAAGTATATCGGGGTGAAACGAGGTATGCAAGTTTCAATTCCATTAATATCATTGGTCGAAAGAAATTTGAGTATGGAATAATTAAACCATTTGTCGGGTTAGGTTTGGGGTATTACCATATTAATATGGGAGATTATGGAGTCGAAGAACATGGTATACGAATCTCAAATGATAATCACCTTGAAATGATAGGTTTTACTTCAGAAGCAGGATTAGATGTTGATTTCTTTAGATTAGCTATTGCTTGGCGTTTGTCTCCAAATTGGACAATCAATGAAACAGATGAACTTTATATTAATGCTGTTGAGTTACGTTTAAGTTTCAATTTTAATTCTTTACGTTACTAAAAAAAGAGCGTTTGGTACTTTATACCAAACGCCCTTTTTTATTCTTCAATTCTTACTCCTTTTTCAGGATGCTTACCAACATATTGACTCATGAACTTTTTAATCTTAAAAGTATCATCTTCAATGTTACCAGAAGGATCTAATCTATTTCCAAGTACAACTTTTTTTGTTTTAAAACAAAAGCCAACCATGTAAATTGGAACCTGTGCACCTGAAGCGATTCTATAAAAGCCGGATTTCCAATTAGGATTGTAAGATCTAGTTCCTTCTGGAGTCACCGCCATGATAAGTTCATCATGTGTATTAAAAGCTTCAATCACTTGATCAACTAATCGTGTGTTTTTTGTTCTTACAACAGGGATAGCACCTAAAGATTTTAAAAACCATCCTAAAGGACCTATGCAAAGTGAACTTTTAATAAAAAACTTAGACTTGACGCCTAGTATTTCTCGTGCAGGTATGCCTACTAAAAAATCCCAAAAACTAGTATGGGGGCCAACTACTACAACCGCTTTTTTTATTCCTTCTGGTAATCTTCCTTCTACTTTCCATCCTGAAAGTTTGAAGAGCCAAACCCAAAGTGTTTTCATATTATTAACATTAGATTAGTGCTAATATATCTCCAAATAATGATAAATACATCATTTGGTAGTTTTTATGTTCAATTAATTGTGAATTAATTCTTTGTTGTTACCTTCTAAATGTCAAAAAAACATAAACTTCTCGTTGCGTAATGGTAACATTTGATCTCGTATTTTGTGGTAAACAAACGCTAAAATAATGAAGAATTTAGTTCAACTAATCATTACAATACTTTTTTTCTATTTAAATACAACTACTACTGTAAATGCACAATTAAATCAACTAAAAGGACAAGGAAGTGATACTATGTTGCCAGTTATTAAAGCTTTAGCGAATACATATGGAAACGCTGCGTCTATCAATGTTGAAGGAGGAGGGAGTACAACAGGCTTTATTGGCTTATCAAACTACGCGATTCATTTTGCATTATCTTCACGAAAAGTAAACACCAATGAAAGAGAGGAAATAGAAGCTAAATATGATTTACTAAAAGAAGAAATAATTGCCTTTGATGCTTTGTCAATTATTATAAATCCAGAGAATGACATTAGTAAACTTTCCTTAGACAACCTTTCAAAAATATTTAAAGGAGAAATAACGAATTGGAAAACTTTAGGAGGAAAAGATATACCTATTGTTGTCATAACTAGAGATATTAATTCTGGTAGTTATGGTTTTTTTAAATCTCAAGTACTGAAGAATAATGATATTTCAAATTATAGCATAATTGCAGGTTCTAATTCAGAGGTCGTACAGAAAGTTAGCCAACAAGAAGGGGCAATTGGTTATTGCGGTATAGCTTATATTGATGAAATTGTACAGCCAGTTTCAATTAGTAAAAATAATATTGATTTTATATATCCCTCATTTAGAAATGCTTTATTAAAAATTTATCCACTTTCTCGACCACTCTATCTTTATTATAGAAATTCTGAAAGAGATACCGTTCAACATTTTGTAAAGTTTGCACTTTCAGAGAAAGGACAGCAAATTATTGCTCATAAAGGTTATATACCAGCCTTTTAAATTATCTAACTATGAAAATCAAAAATCAAAAAAGACAAGCTAAAAGTATTAAGACACGATTGATATGGTCCTTTACAGCTAATTTAATCATTATTAGTATCGTATTCTTTGTCTATGCATATATAAATAACACAACAATTAAAGCTGAGGATGTTGTATCTAATTTAAATAAAGTGTCGGATAGAGTTCAAACTCTAAAAGCCAATCAGCAAGCCTTTCTACTTACAGAGACCATAAATCCAACTTTTTATGAAACAGGAAAAAATAATTATATAGAAGAAAGTAAGACAATAATAAGCGAGATAGAAGATCAGTTAGATGCTTTTTATGTTGAACGCTTTACAAGTCAATCTACTATTAATTTAAAATTAAGGTCATTAGAAAAGTCTATTCAAGTTTATCAATTAACATTAGATTCACTCGTAGAAGTGCAGTTAAATCGAGGCTTTAAAAGTTTTGGGGTGGAAGGCGATATGCGTCGTTCAGTATATAGTGTTATGAATTCAGGGTATAATTTAGATCAAGTGAAAATTTTATCTCTTAGAAGACATGAAAAAGATTATATGCTAAGAAAAGATAGTGCCTATGTAAGTAAGCTTTCAAATGTTTTAAAACAATTAAAATTAGATATTGATAGAACGGTTGCTGATAAATATGGGAAAGTTTATTTAAAAGGTGCTTTGGATAATTATGAAAGTTACTTTACAGAATTAGTAAAATTAGATAGGCAGTTAGGTCATTTTGGTAATTTAGGATTAAAAGACAATCTAAATAATACAATCAACAAGATTGAAAATGATATTAATAATGTTACTTCTTTGGTAAAAAAGTCAGAAAGATTTTGGCAGAATGTTAATCTAATCATAGTCATTATTTCAGCTTTTATCATTCTTTTTGTAAATGGAATTCTGCTATTTTATTTATTAAATCGTTTAGGGAAACCAATAAATGAGTTATCAAGATCTATTCATAAAATTGTCGAAGATAATTTTAAGGGGAAGATCTATACCATTAAAACAAAAGACGAGATTGGTACTTTATCACAAGACTTTAACTATGTTTTAGAGAATATTAATGAAAGAAAAAATGAGATTTTAAAACAGAAAGAGGAGTTAGCAACCACCTATGAAAAGATTGATACAATTCGAAAAATTGGAAATAAGTTAAGTAATCATACATCGGTAGGAGATATTATCTTAGAGTTTAATGTAGCTCTTAATAACATCTTAGATTTTTCTCTTTTTATGGTGGGTATTGTCAATGAAGATCATCTTTCTTACAAAGGTTATGACAAAGAAGGAAAGTATTATGAATTTGACCGATTATTAGCAGAAAATACGCACCTTGGCGTGACTTGTTATAGAATTCAGGAACCTATTATTTCATTAGATTTTTTGGGAGAAAAAGAAAGTCCTTATAAGCATCTTTTACCGGTGATTACTCATCGAAAACCGGCTTCTATTATTTATTTGCCGTTAACTTCTTCACTAGGTAAAATAGGTGTATTGGCTATTCATAATGAGAAAAAGGAGGCGTTTACTGAAGTGCAAATTAATATGTTAGGTAGTGTTGTGACTTATGCGGTAAGTGCTTTACAAACTGCCATGAACTTTGAGGATATGGAAGCACAGGTTCTAAGAAAAACCCAACAGATTAATAATCATAGGGAAGAATTAATGAATAGTAATTTGTTGTTGCAAGGTACACTAGAGGAACTTGAAAAGAAGAACTCACAGCAGACAAGTAGTATTCAATATGCTAAAAGGATACAACAAGCTTTATTACCTAATATATCAACAATACGATCTCAATTTAAAGATGCTTTTATATTTTATCGTCCAAAGGATATCGTTAGTGGAGATTTTTATTGGTTTGAAAAAAAAGGAGATTACACTTTTTTAGTTGTTGCAGATTGTACAGGGCACGGTGTTCCAGGAGCATTTATGTCAATCCTTGGTCGAGAAATTCTATCAAATATCATTCAATCAAATAATGAGACATCGCCTGCAAAGGTATTGGATGAATTAAATAGGAGAATAAGGATGGTTTTACAACAGGAGAGTAGAAATAATAAAGATGGGATGGATATTGGTATATGTGTGATAAATAGTAAAAAACAAGAATTAAAATTTGCGGGGGCACATCATCCTTTATATGTAGTTCAAACAAATAGTATTGGTATTAGGGAAATTGCTGTAATTCAAGGTGAAAAACAATCTATTGGAGGACATATTTTAAAGAAAAAGAAGTATGAGCCATTTCAAGATCATAGTATAAAATTAAATGATCCAAATGCACAAATTGAAAGTGTTTATATGTGCACAGATGGTTATCAAGATCAATTTGGAGGTGATAAAGGGAGGAAGTTTTTAAAGAAAAACTTGAGAGATTTATTTTTTAATGTATCTAATAAACCAATGTTTGAGCAAAAGTCAATTATTGCGATGACTATCAATGAATGGATGCAAGGGAATGAAAAACAGACAGATGATATTTTGGTAATTGGATTTCAAATTGAAGCTATTTTGAAAATAGATCAGGAGGAAAAAGAGGCTTTAATAGAAGAGATCTCTTATATATAGAAAAAGGTTGCTGTTAGAGAAACAGCAACCCTTTTTGACTATTTTTTACGTTTAAATATTACTTTTTAATTAACTCTACGCCTTTTTCATTAGAGAAAGTTCCTTTATAGCTCATCCACATATCAACTGTATTGAATTGATTTGTGTTGCCTGTTTCATTTCTTTGTCTATCAACCGCTTCTTGATAATTAGTTGTATTTGAAGACATTTCATTTGAAGGATATTCAAATCTTCTTGATCTAACAAATGATGTTGATCCTGGAGAATGGAAATTCACAGATTTAGTGCCAATAGGAAGCGGTAAATCTTCGCCGTCAATGTAAAGTTGACGGATATCTTCTGTGTAAACAGGGATATCGATGAACTCATAATCTGCTTGCTTAAGAACTGGGTCTACAAATGAAGGTAGGTGAGTTCTGTTCCATAATGCAAATGTTGCGATACCATTTCCGATTTGAGAAACCCAAGATTGGTAAATGATGTTATCTAGTTTGTTGCTAGAAGAACTATAATCTAACATTGCTTGGTTAAGGTATTCTTCCATGCCGTTTTCATAGCTGTAGCTTTTGTCATCAATTGTCGTTTTGTAAACTTCAATAGCAGTTTCAGCATATTCTTGACCAGGATAGAAAACTTGGTACTTTTTGATGGCATCTCTAATACCAGCTTCATAATGAGATGAAGAATTACCAGGGATTAGATTTTTTTCAATTGCTTCTGCAATCATAAAATGAACTTCATCAGAACCCATGATTAGGGTAGGAGATAATGGATTTAAGATAGTCTCATTGTTTAATGATGCTAAAGTAAATTTAGTTCCTCCTTCATTTAATAAAACGCCTCCTGGATATGTTACATAATTTCCCTCTCCATCTTTTTTGCCATGGTAATCAGAAATAATAGTGTGAGCATCAGAAGGATTACCTGATTCACTTATTGCAAACAAAGCAATTTGTCCATCTTGGTCCCCCATTCTTGTTCCTCTTAATGAAACAGGCTTAACTGCTTCACCCCATTCTTCTGCCATTTCAAAAGGATTGAAATTTTCTTTAGGGTAAATCATTTCAGAAGGAGCAACTGAAGCGTCAAGAACACCCGCAACGTAAAATAACCTTGGGTCTTTTCTTGATTGCATAGATTTTAATGCCGTTTCACTGATGTATCCATAACCATGACCACCTGCTTGTGATGTCATTGCAGCACCACTACCATTCATGTGGCCACCCCATGCACCACCGTTATTAGAGTGTTCTAATTTGGCAGTTTCTGTTAATGTTGAGATATAACCTGCACTGTGATTGTATGCTTCTTTGAAAATATCGCTTGCTTTACCAGGATCACTTTCTGACATAAAAAGAGCAATCTTCATTAGCATTGAATTGGCTAACTTTTTCCAAAGATTTTTGTCTCCTCTATAATAAAAGTCATCTTTGAAAGTCTCTCCATTGTCCAACATGTCACGGCCATCTTTAAGATCAGTGATCATATTGTTGAACATTTCTTCTTGAGTGTCATACTTAGGATATAAAATATGTTCAGTATAACCAAGACCTGCTTCAGAGTAAGGTGCATCTCCATAAAGTTGAGCAACCTTAAGCATGTCAATAACTTTTACAATTTTAACTTGCCCTAATTGTGCTGAATTTGGTTGAAGATTTTTTTCCAAATCAGTGACATTTTTTAGGACATCTTTATAGATATTGTTCCATGGAGCTTCTGTGTAAGCAACTCCAAAAGCTTCACCAACGGCATATAAATTACCTGTTGCCTGAGACATAGGTCCTGCCATAATTAGGTTTGTTCTATGACATTCGCCAGCATCAGTGTAAGGTTTATTTTGGATATGCGTGAATTGGAATTTAGAATCCATTTCATTTGAAGTCCAAGGATTATCATTCATTTCCTCAAATTTATTAGTACATGAGAACAATGAAGCAAATAAAACAGACCCTAGAATATATTTATGATATTTCATGATTCAATTTTTTTTGAAAGATTTACTTGGAGATAAATTAGAATTTAGCATTCAATTTGAAGCCAAATGTTTGAGGAAGTGGGTACGAACCTACCTCCATACCTTGAGCATTACCATAAGCAAATGCAGCTGCAGGATCTATATTTTCAGTGTTTTTCCATAAGTAGCAAACATTAGAGGCTACAAATGAAACTCTTAGGTCTTGCATTTTCCAATTGCCAATCATTGCTTTAGGGAATGTATAACCAAATGATAATTCACTAATTCTGATATAAGAAGCATCGTAAATAAATTCTTCATCTACACCAGCAGTTGCTTGGAAATAGTTTTCGATGTCTTGAGAAGATGAGAATCCAGGGTAAGGAGTTCCGTCTTCAGTGACTAAATTACCAGGGTTATAAGTTCCTGTTGTATTCATCTCGTTTCTTGCGTCAGCAGTATCTTGATGTTTACCATTAGAATACATACTAGCATTAGTTTGAGAGTAAATCTCACCACCAAATTTACCTTCAATGACAACACCTAATGTGAAGTTTTTGTATTGGAAATTATTGATGAAACCTAACATCCATGGTTGGACTGAGTTACCAATTTGTTGGTATCCATCTTCCACTTGTGGTACACCGTCTGAGTTTACAATAATATTTCCATTGTCATCTCTTTTGTAAGCTGTACCATAAATAGCACCATATGGTTGACCTGGAGCAGCTACAATATTTACAGGACCTTCACCAATAAGATATTGATTTACCTCATCTGTTAAAGAGATCACTTCATTTTGGTTATAGGCAACGTTCATCTGTGAGTGCCAATTAAAATCTTTCTTTCTAAACACATTAACCCCTAATGCGATTTCAACACCTTTGTTGGCAATTTCACCAGCATTAATGATGGCATCCTCGTAACCAGACGATTCTGGAATACGAACTTTCATGATTTGATCTTTAGAAATAGAGTTGTAGTATGTTACATCTAAATTCACGATGTCATCAAACATTCTTAAGTTGAAACCAACTTCATATGAAGTTTGCATTGATGGTTTTAAATTAGAATTGTTGATGGTATTTCCATAGATTGAACCTGTTTGAAGCCCGTCTTGTGTTTGTCCATCAATTGAATAATTTTGGTATAACATGTAAGGGTCAGTATCTGATCCAACTTGTGCCCAAGATGCTCTTACCTTACCAAAAGTTAACCATTCAGGAGTGTCCCAATCCATGTCCGAGAATACCCATGATCCACTAATTGAAGGATAGAAATATGAATTGTTATCAAGAGGAAGTGTAGAAGACCAGTCATTACGTCCTGAAACATCTAAGAATAAAATTCCATCATAACCAATTGATGCAGTTGCATAAACTGATGAGATAGCTTTTTCATATGCACTATAAGAAGCGAATCTATCTGAACCTGCAATAGGGTTTTGTTGTAATGGATCAGAAAAGTTAGAAGAACCTGTATCAGAAAATTCTCTTTGGATATGCATATAAGATGTACCTACATTGGCAACAACATCAAACTTTCCAAACTTGTTATTGTAAGTCAGCATTCCATCAAAGTTATCTTCTCTTTCTAATTGAGTTCTCTCAAAAGCTCTACCTGTTTGATACTGAGGCGTATACAATGGATCTAGAGAATTTGCTCTCCAAGTGGTATAGTCTGTACCAGCTCTACCCATGATTTTTAAATGTTCAGTAATATCATAAGTTAATGATGCCATACCCATAAATCTGTCTTTAGAATCTTCATAAGAAACTTCATTGGCAGTCCAATACGGGTTGTTGTTATTTTGATCATAACCAATAGGCATTCCATTTTCATCTTTATAATCTTTCATCCAAGCTACATTGTATGAGTTTGGAATTGCACTTATATAACCCATATAGTTGTAACCATTGTTACCCATATAAGGTCTGTTTTCAGCAGACTCCTTAACGTAGTTAGCTCTTGCATCTAAGTGTAGTTTGTCATTTAAATCAGAAGTACCTCTCAAACTGAATGTATTTCTTTCATATCCTTGGTTTTCAACATTACCATTGTTTAGCATGTTTGAATACGAGAATCTTACTGAACTACTTTCAGTGTTTTTAGTTAAAGCCACATTCGTATTTGCTGTGTATGAAGGTTTGAAAAATTCATCATAGTTATCGTAGAATTGAACTTCTCTTTCTTTGCCATCATAATATGAATTTGTAGTCATACCAGGAGTAACTTTTGGTCCCCACATTCCATAATCTTTTGTAGGATTTGGAGAGAAATTACCTGCAGTACCGTGTGCGTATTCTTCTTGATTATCAGGTGTAATTCCGAAGGTAGAAACTGTTGATGAATGAGAAAAATCAACGCCTAAGCCTTCGTTACCACCTTTTCCAGATTTAGTGGTAATCATTACCACACCATTGATACCTCTTGAACCATAAATAGCAGTAGCAGCCGGTCCTTTTAGTACGGACATTGATTCAATATCTTCAGGGTTAATTCCTGATAAACCATCACCAGTGTCTACACCACCATTGTCCTTGTCATTTGCATTGTCGTAGTTATTGTTGCTTAATGGAATACCATCAACAACATATAACGGCTGATTGGATCCATCTAAAATTGCATTACCACGAATGACAACATTGGATGAAGATCCTGGGCCACCACCTACTTGATTGATTTGAACACCCGCAACTTTACCACTCAAGCTATTCATCACGTTGGCCGAACTAGCAACAGTTCCGAGTTCGTCACCTTTTACTTCTTGTACAGCATAACCAAGAGATCTCTCATCTCTTTTTACACCTAAACCAACAACAACTAATTCTTCCATTTCTGTAGCATTTGAAGCTAGTTTGATGTCGATTAATGTTCTGTTGTTGACGTTGATTTCTAATGTTTCATAGCCAATGTAAGAAATTTGAAGTTCACTGGTTGGTTCTGCCTGTAATTTGAACTCCCCATTAAAATCTGTAATTGAACCTTTTGTGGTTCCTTTGATTTTGATTGATGCACCGATCAAAGGTTCTCCTGTCATCGAGTCTTTGATAGTACCTTTGATGAGCTGTTCTTGCGCATGAAGTGCCGTTGTGCAGGTCATGAAGAACACAAGCATCATTACGATGGATTGTAAAATTCTTTTCATTCTACTGATAAACGAGTTAATAAAATAGTTCGCAATAAGAGTATATTCCTTGCTTACATTAGGTTAGAAAAAATGTAGTAAAAATTTATTTCATCTGATACTTATAAGTTTATGATAGAAAAAAACTTGCTGTTAATATATACTCTTTGCTTGCTGTAATTATTGTTTGTTAGATAAACACTTTAGAAGTGTATCATGAACACAAATGTAGAAGAATGAATTGTAAATGCAATATTGTGTTACACGAAAATGCATTAAATCATGCAAAACACGCATTGTAATGTACTTAATTATGCCTTTTTTATATTTAAATCTGTCTTTTTTAGGCAATAAACGCAAGTTTGGTAAAAAAACTTAATTTATTTCTAATGAATTTAAATGAAGAAAATGTCATTTATAAGTTGATAAATCATTTGTTAATGTGTGTTTATTAGTGCTTTTGCTTCTTTGTTGTATTTAAATATATATAGAACTTGCCTTGCTTAAAATGATTGCTTGTATCTGCATGTTGAATATTTATTAAGTGTAATAAAAGCGTTTTTCTATGTTAATTATCTTCATGTAACTTATTTATATAACATTAAATGAAATATTAGTTATATATATAACGGGTATGCGTTTATATGCATGTAATTTTACTTATCAAAAGCTTTTCATATTGATTTAGTTTTTTATTAAACAAAAGTGGGTTTTACATATTTTTTAAATTTTTATTTAATGCATGTAATTATATTCTATCTACTGGTTTTATTTTTAGATTGTGCTTGTTTATGCATTTATTTCTTATTTGTTAAGTGCAGGGTAAATCTCTAATTAACGGAATACGAAAATAAGATAGATTTGAACTATTTAAAGGACTTTTAAAAAAGTAGTGGAGAATAATAAGAATCTATTGTAGGATGAAAGTTTGAGGAAACTTACAGGGGTGTTGCAATGGTTAGCAGGGTAAAGCAAAACTTATTTTTGAAATTAAAATGAGATACCTACTTATTATACTACTCGTTTTAGGACTTCTTTCCTGTGAAACCTATGAAGATCCTTCTGTTCGTGAATTGTTTAATACTAATATCATTAGTTCAGACAAATGGTCCGCTCAGGAGGCAAATTTTACGACTAACTTTGATGTAAGAACAAGGGAAGTTAGCACTAGTTTAGATCATGGACCTGGTTCAGTGCCATTCGAAATGACCCTAAATGCTACTGTTGATGGAAATGTAAGCATCGAAACAAATCGCAATTTAGATCCTACTTACATTTCACGTTATTTTATTCAAGAAGAAGACTTTCTGTTTGAAAGAGGATTCCACGACAATACATGGGAGTGGAGAGTATTGAATACTGATGCTCGTGATTCACTGGACTATACTAAAGGGTATGTTAAGATTGGGAATATTAGACTCAAAGCAAAAATTTATGACCATGATCAAGATCGTATCTATTGTTATTATGACAAAGCGAATAGATCAAATGGATATACCTATAAATATCACTTAGATTTTTGGCTAATTCGACAATAATTTAAAGGTATAGATATTATTCTGTATCATTTTAAGAAGTATAAAAGGGTTTAGGGATTACTTATTATATTATAGGTATAACCCTAAACCCTTTTTCAATATGAAATTATTTAAAAGTAGACTTTACTATTTATTATTATTGTTCTTACCATTCATGGTCATCTCGTGTAGTGATGATGAAGATCCAGCACCCAATGTGAAAGGTGGAGATTTTTTGAATGGTGGTAATTGGAACGTAACACAAGTTATACTTGAGTTTACAACGGATGGCACAAATTGGGTAGAATCATATCCTACTGTTGGTTATGACATGACATATGGAGTAGATGGTGCTGCTACTTGGATAACCTCTGCTACTTTTCATGCTCAAGTTGCTAATTATTTCCAAACCTCTCAAGATCCGTTGTTTTTACAAAACGGCACTTATACAGGAGAATGGAGTTGGAGAGAAGAGACAAATCTTCCTACTACTTTTGATGTTGATAATTACAATTATGGCTATATTGATTTAGGGTCAGATTATGTTTTATCAACAATAAATAATACTGCTGGAGACTCAATGCAAGTCACGCATATAGGGCCGCAAAATCCTGATAGTTCTCAATATAGAGTACATTTTCTCCTCTTGAAATAATTATAATAAGTAAAGCTGTCAATTGATGATTATCCATTTAATTGACAGCTTTTTTGGGTCCTTAGCTTTAATTAACAAATTTATGTAGACCCTAAACATTTTTTGAAATTGCATTTATTGAAGAGTTATTTTACTTAAAATGTCTAATTATTATATAAAAAACAAACATTCTAAGTAGTCTAAATTTAATTATTATTAGAATATAAATAAACGTAGATTTTACGTTATTTAACGAATATTCTAGAACATTTTACGTACAAATACAGTATATTATTTCAGAAGAATTACTTAAAACCCTGTTGCTGTATGAAACCTATTAAAGTTGGATCAATGATAATGCTTCCAATTGCTCAAATTGGAGTTATTTTAACTGTTGTATTATTGTTTGCTTTCGCTTATATCAAGTCAGTATTGATTGCGAATGGTATCGATATTCCTCAGCGTTATTATGTTTACGTTCCAGTACTAATCTTCAGTGGTATTTGGCCATTTATGATCAGTAGAGGGTTAGAACAAAATCCCGAAGTCGAGACGGAAAACGAATAATTAGAGCAAACGCTCAAAAAATATATATGGTAGTTCCTAGAAAATAGAAGCTACCATTTTTTTTCGTCTACAGTTTCCCCTTTCTTATACATTGATGGAAACATAATTTCTCTGTAAACCACCCAAGTTCTTAGTATTATAATCAAGAAGATTGGAATTAATTCATTAATAATGCCGCTTACTTCAAAATGGTAAAGAAGTATATACAATGAACAACCTACAATACTAATCGTTGCGTAGATTTCTTTATGGAAAACAATTGGGATTTCATTAACCAAAATATCTCTAGAAACTCCTCCAAAAGCACCTGTTATAACACCCAGGATAATACAGATGACATATGAAAAGCCATGTTGTAATCCAACCTGAACACCAACAATTGAAAAAAGAGCTAAGCCAATAGTGTCAAATAAGAATAAAGAAGTTCTAAATCGATCAAGTTTATCTTGGAAAATCATAGCACAAATAGCTCCTGCTAAGATAAAATAAATGTAGCTGGGATCTTCCATCCAAAAAATCTCTTTACCTTCAACAAGAACATCTCTTAATGTACCACCGCCCACTGAAGTGACAAAGGAAACAATCAAAACACCAAAAGCATCCAATTTTTTTTGCATGCCAACCAATGCTCCCGAAATTGCAAAAGCAAATGAACCAATTACGCCAATATAATAGATGATTTCGTCCAATTCTACAGCTTAATTTAATCCTTAGATAGAGTTTATTGTATTGAAAAACAGTGAGAAAAAACGATCACATAAACACTCCTTTTTTTCTCATTAAGAAGTTACATATTTAATTAGAATTATTTACTGAAATCTTCAAAGAACTTTTTCTATTTTTGTATACTGAATTAGAAAATACCCTGCAATGGCATATATCATATACGATACGGAAACCACAGGTTTACCGAAAAATTTTAATGCACCTTTAACAGACCTCGACAACTGGCCTAGAGTTGTTCAATTGGCATGGCAACTTCACGATGACCATGGTAAATTGATCAAAGCTCAAAACCTGATTGTTAGGCCTGATGGTTATACGATTCCCTTTAATGCAACAAAAGTTCATGGTATTACTACTGAACATGCATTAGAGCATGGTCATGACTTGAAGGAAGTATTAGAAGAATTCCGTATTGATTTAGCCAAAGCAGATCGTCAAATTGGTCACAATCTTCAATTTGATATTAATGTAACAGGTGCTGAATTCATTAGGGTAGACCTTGATAGTAAAATTCAAGAAGTAGAAGTCATTGATACAATGATTTCATCTACAGAATTTTGTGCACTTCCAGGTGGTCGAGGAGGTAAGTTTAAATCTCCTTCTTTAACGGAGTTACA
This sequence comes from Flammeovirga sp. AWQ4_249, assembly GCF_056161045.1. Classification (NCBI taxonomy): domain Bacteria; kingdom Pseudomonadati; phylum Bacteroidota; class Cytophagia; order Cytophagales; family Flammeovirgaceae; genus Flammeovirga; species Flammeovirga sp. AWQ4_249. Next base: position 69,656 of record NZ_JBSWYJ010000004.1, on the reverse strand, counting down.
TAACAAACTTTTTGGTGTTCCATTTGCCGATGCCCATGATGCAGCATATGACGTTGACGCAACTGCTCGTTGTTTCTTTGGATTAATTGAGCATGGCGTCGTTGTTCCAATTCATGATGTTCCTGTAGAGGAGGTAGTTTATGAAGCACCGAAGCTTGATGAAGCCAATTTTGCATTTAAGAACAAAGCCAAAGATTTAGGGAGAGGTAAAGTAAGTAAAGAGGAAGGTTTAGCAAGACTGAAAGATGTTAAGTTTACGCACCTTCATACCCATACTCAATTTTCTATTCTTCGTGCTACTTGTACTATTGGGGATTTAGTAGCAAAATCTAAAGAAGAAGGCTGTGATGCAGTTTGTCTTACAGATCATGGTAACATGTACACTGCTTATCATTTCGTAAGGGATGTCCTAAAAGCAGAGTTAAAACCAATCGTTGGCTGTGAGGTGTATCTTGTAAATGATCATAAGAAACGTAAGTTTACAAGAGATGACCCCGATCGCCGTTCTTCTCAAGTATTAATAGCAAAAAACAAAGCAGGTTATCACAATTTAGCCAAGTTGTCATCTCAAGGGTTCATTGATGGAGCATATACAGACAGAGATGGTACTTATGCACGTATTGATAAAGAGCTTTTATTAGAATATAAAGGAGATTTGATTGCCACTACAGGTGGTTTACAAAGTCCTGTAAATAACTTGATTCTGAATGTTGGTGAAGAACAAGCAGAGCAAGAGTTTGTTTGGTGGTTAGAAAACTTCCAGGATGATTTCTACATTGAATTATGTCGTCATGGATTGGAAGAAGAAGACCACGTTAATGAGGTATTGTTACGTTTTGCTGAAAAGTATGATGTAAAATATTTTGCCGCCAACAATGTATATTATATGGACGAATCAGGTGCAGATGCTCATGATATTTTACTTTGTGTAAAAGATGGTGAGAAAAAATCTACACCAATTGGTAGAGGTAGAGGATATCGTTTTGGTTTTCCAAATAACCAATTCTACTTCAAATCTGCTGATGAAATGAAAGAATTGTTCTATGATTTACCTGAAGCCATTGAATGTACTCAGGAAATCGTAGACAAAATAGAATCTTATAAATTGGCTCGTGATGTCCTCTTGCCTGCTTTCGATATTCCAGAGGAATTTGTGAATCCAGAGGATGAAAAGGATGGTGGAAAAAGAGGGGAGAACGCATTTCTACGTCACCTAACTTATGTTGGTGCTGAAAAACGTTACGGTACCATTACAGATGATATTCGTGAGCGTTTGGATTTTGAGTTACAAACCATTGAAAATACAGGTTATCCAGGTTATTTCTTAATTGTACAAGATTTTACAACAGAAGCCCGAAATATGGGTGTATCTGTAGGACCTGGTCGTGGTTCTGCAGCTGGTTCTGCCGTTGCTTATGCAATTGGTATTACCAATGTCGATCCCATTAAATATGACCTTCTATTTGAGAGATTCCTAAATCCTGACCGTGTATCCTTACCCGATATTGATATCGACTTTGATGATGAAGGAAGACAAAAAATTATTAACTGGGTTGTTGATAAATATGGTTTCAATCAGGTGTCACATATTATCACTTATGGTACTATGGCGGCGAAGTCTTCTATCAAAGATACGGCACGTGTGATGGATCTTCCACTTTCAGAATCTGACCGATTAGCGAAGTTAGTGCCTGATATGAAGTTGAAGAAACTATTTGGTATGTCTGATGAACAATTGCAAGACAAACTAAATAGTGAACAGATGGAGATGGCTAATCAATTGAAGGCTATTTCTCAGGAACACGGTACCCTTGAGGGTGAAGTAATTAATACTGCTCGAATCTTAGAAGGTTCAGTACGTAATACAGGTATTCACGCCTGTGGTATCATCATTACACCGGATGATATTACGAAGTTCATTCCTGTAACTACAGCCAAAGATGCAGATCTATTGGTAACGCAGTTTGATAACTCAGTGGTAGAAAATGCAGGAATGTTGAAAATGGACTTCTTAGGTTTAAGAACCTTGTCCATTATCAAAGATGCAATTAAATTGATCAAACAACGTCATGGAATTGACATCGATCCAGATGATATTCCGTTGGATGATCGTAAAACATATGAATTATACCAAAGAGGAGAGACAAACGGTACATTCCAGTTTGAATCTGCTGGTATGCAAAAGCACTTAAGATCACTAAAACCCGATGTTTTTGGTGACTTAATTGCCATGAACGCCCTGTATCGTCCAGGTCCATTGGAATACATTCCAAACTTTATTGCCCGTAAGCACGGTGATGAAGAGATTGTGTATGACATTGACAAAATGGATGAATACTTAGCCGAGACGTACGGTATTACAGTCTACCAAGAACAAGTAATGCTTCTTTCTCAGTCTTTGGCAGGGTTTACAAAAGGTGAAGCCGATATGCTTCGTAAGGCGATGGGTAAGAAAATCTTCGCCTTACTAGAGCAATTGAAGCCGAAGTTTATTGAAGGTGGTACAGCCAATGGTCATGACCAAAAAGCTTTAGAAAAAGTATGGACAGACTGGGAAGCCTTCGCAGCTTATGCCTTCAACAAATCTCACTCGACTTGTTATTCAGTAGTTGCCTTCCATACAGGATATTTAAAAGCAAATTATCCTGCGGAATATATGGCCTCAGTACTGACACATAATATGAACGATATCAAAAAGGTAACGTTCTTTATGGAAGAATGTAGTCGTATGGGGATTCCTGTGCTTGGTCCTGATGTAAACGAATCAGAGTACAAATTCTCTGTAAACGCAGAAGGTGCGATTCGTTTTGGATTGGGTGCTGTAAAAGGTATTGGTACAGGTCCGATTAATGCAATTATTGAAGGTCGCCAAGAAAAACCTTATGAATCTATCTTTGACTTCGTGGAGAGGGTAAACTTAAAAGCAGTCAACCGTAAGGTGATGGAAAGTTTAGCGTATGCAGGTTCATTTGATGGTTATGAATTCCATAGAGCACAATATTTCCATATTCCAGAAGGTGAAAAATATTCAGGTATTGATTTGATCCTTCGATATGGTAACCGTGTACAAGCAGATAAGATGTCAGCCCAAGCTTCTTTATTTGGTGCAAGTTCTGGCGGTTCAGTTCCACCTCCAAAATTACCTCAATTAGAACCTTGGTCAAAACTAGTAGAATTACGTTTTGAAAAAGAAGTTGTAGGTTTCTTTATTTCAGGACACCCTCTCGATATGTATCGAATGGAATTGGAGAATTTCTGTATTCCAATCAAGCATGTTGATCTTCATAAACAACAAGAGATCAAGATAGGAGGGATGATTACAGAAGCAAAAATCCTTGAAAGTAAAAACGGTAATAAATTCGGTATTCTTCAAGTTGAGGACTATGAACAAGTACATCAAATGGCCATGTTTGGGGAAAACTTCAATAAAAACCGACATTTCTTTAATGAAGGAGACTTTGTGTGTGTAATTGGTCAAGTAAAAGAGAATTACAGAAACCCAGGTCAGTGGGAAGTAAACCCTAAAAAGATTATGGCATTATCTTCTGTAAAAGATCACTTCTGTAAAGGTATAGACTTATCTATTGATGTATCAATGTTGACAGATGATACCATTATGGAGTTGGTTAATATTGTAGAAGAACACAAGGGAACTCGTGAGATGTCACTAGAAGTAATCTCAAGAGAAGACAATATGGTTGTTAACCTTTTCTCAAAGAGTTATAAAGTTGATCCATCTACAGAATTGTTGAATAGTTTAGATCATTTAGAAGGTATCGAATACAGAGTGTATTAAGATGCTATTTTAACATAAAATGAAGCAGTAATAATGAGAGTTGTTACTGTTTTTTCTGTTTATAATTATTCTAATATTTAAGTGTTTAATAGTAAGAGTGTAACGTTTTGAAGTGCATTTTACGAATGATACAAGTCATTGATTTCTTATTAATTGATTTTTTTTCATTTTTTTTTTATTCACTTGTGAAAAATTCACTTCCAAAAAAATCCAATAGTGATTAGATGAAAGTGTAATTTCTAACAAAATAAAAAATAATATAATTCCGTTAATTGTTATTTTTTATTTTGTTTAAAGTGATTAATTGTTCTGTTTACATTTATAAAAATCAAGTAATACATACATTTTCAACTTGTTGAATACTTGCATGATTTAGTATTTACATCTATTTTTGTGGAGTTAATAATCAGAAAAATTATAATTCTATTGCAAATAAAATAATTATCATGAGCCAAAGTAAAATTGTTGCTGCAGCAGAAGCAGCTCTTGAAAAATTGTCTAAGTTAAACAAAAAAGGAGAGTACGATCAACAAGTAAACGACTTAAACTGGGTTTTAGGTAGTTACAAAAATGACGGAAACCCAGAAGGTTTATTCCAAAAAGTGGCTGAAGCTAAAGATGTGTTAGCTGAACTAAAGTCAAGAAAACCTAGAAGCGTGGCGAAAGCTTTAATGGATACTTTAACAGAGGCATTAGCTTAATTAAGTATTGATTAATAAGAAATTCGGGTCATCAGTTTTGATGACCTTTTTTTATGCTCAAAAGCATAAAAAGGTGACGAAAAAAATGTATATTAAATAAAGAACTATACTATTACTGTAATTAGTTGCTATGCAGCTTACTCTCTTTATTTATTCTACATTGTATGACCAATAAACAACTATTTTTAATTCTTTTCTTAAGTCTAATTTATCTTCAAGTAAATGCTCAAAAAGTACTTGAGTTTCATACGTATGGAAGAATTGGAATTTCCTCCTCTTTGCATGAAGATAGAGTGGGTGCTCGACTAAATTTGAGTAACCAAGGTGCTTTGGGGGGTAGGCTGGAAGAAAATGATTACCTAGAGTTGACAGCAGTGACAAACATTGATCGTTTGTTTAAGTTGGAAGAAAATATGCCTAAGATTCAATTTCAACTGACAACGCAATCATTTTCAGGTAACAATAGCTTCATTGCGAATAATACGGTGACCAATTTTGTGGAAGTATTCCTTGATATAAGAGATACTCTAAATAACATTCCCATCCATCTTTGGGTTGGAAGTAAATATTACAGAGATAAGAATATTGATATGGCAGATTACTGGCAATTTAATAATCTTACAGGCCAAGGTTTTGGATTGACAATTGGGACGACAACGATTTCATTAATTAAGGCTTTAGTCAACCAAGATCAACCCAATAACCCATATGGAGATACGAATTATGATGATGGTCGACAAAAACATGTGATTGCTCTTCAGCATCGCCATAAAATTAACCCTAAAAACACCTTAAACTTTCTTGCGGAATATCATTTTACAGGAAATGATTCACTCACTGATCCCGCATTTATTACTGAACAAGTTTCTGATTTTGGATGGATAATAGGGCTAATGCATTTATATCAAAAAGATAAATTTATTAATAATGCGTCCATTCGCTACGGAAGTCGTATTGCCAATGGTCCTGGGGATGATGGATGGTCCTCACGTACATTTATCAATTTTGGGAATCCTAATTCTTCTGGAAAATATGATGGGGCTTATGGGTTGAACGTTACAGAGAATTTTGTTTACGATGTCAATAAATTTTGGGGTATAATGGGTTATGGTGTTTTTCGTTATGCCATTGGAGCACAGAAGCCCGTCTTTGTTGCAGACAATAGGCCGAATCAAAAATGGGACCTTTCAATTGGTGTAAGACCAATGATTTATTTATATGATAAACTTCAATTGCTATTAGAGTATAATTTTCAATTACGGGATTTTGAGGAATATTCGAATGGCATTGTTGGAGAGGCACCTGGAATCGGACAGATGAACAAATTCACGATTGCACCCATCTATGTACCAACAGGAGAAAGAACACTTATGGCTAGACCACATATAAGGTTGGTGTATTCAATTGCTCTTTATAACGATGTAGTAAAAGACTTTGGGCTGTCCCAATATTATGAAGCCGGGAATAAGGGTAATTTTGGACATTATTTGGGACTAAAATCAGAATGGTGGTTTTAAAAAAGGCACTCTCATTTAATGAAAATGCCTTCTTTATTTTATATTTCTGCTACATTTATTGTTTCTCCAATTTCAGGAAGTAGTAATGTCTTCTCTGCTTGTTTGAAAATATGAATAGCATCAGTCTTATCAATCTTGATAGGTGGGAAAGTATCATAATGATATCCCATGATAGAGTTACATTCTAAGAACTGTGCCGCGATCTTGGCATCTTTGTAACCCATAGTGAAATTATCACCAATTGGAAGAATAGCTAAATCCAAATCAGGACAAGTAGCAGGAATTAATTTCATATCATAAGTAAGTGCAGTATCGCCTGCGATATATATACTTCCTTCTTTATTCCATAAAACAAAGCCGCCAGGATTGCCTCCATAAGTGCCATCAGGTAATACACTAGAATGAATGGCATTTACATATTTCAGTGTACCGAAATCAAATTCAAATTTACCACCATGATTCATAGGATGTCCTTCAAATCCTTTTTCACCATAATACGATACAATCTCAAAATTTGAGATGATTTTCGCTCCAGTATTTTGGGCGATTGCCTCAACATCTACGACATGATCTTGGTGTCCGTGTGTAATTAGGATATAATCAGCTTGTAAGCTATTAACATCTACTGAAGATGCAAGTTCGTTGGGTGATATAAAAGGATCAACAATTAGTTTCTTTCCTTGAGTTTCAATTAGGAGGGAAGCATGTCCCAAAAATGTAACTTTCATTAAAGTGTTATTTAAAGTTTTTTCTTCAGTTATTGTTTTAAAGTTAAATGTATTTCATATCATAAAAAAGAGGAATACGATTAATTTTTAGCTTTTATGCTATCCTATAAAAAGAATAATTGTTCATTTTAAGGGCTTTGTTTCTATCGTATTACTAAAAATTTGCATTTAATCCTATTAACAATTATGTTTGTTAAGACTAGAATTACTTTACCACTAAGCACAGTTAATGTTATGACTATTATGTACGTGTATGATGCCCTCACTTACGATCTCGTAAAGAAGGTATCAAAAAGAACTATTCTTAAAAAAGAGTTAGGAATTACGCTTAACTCAAATAAGGTAAAACAATTAAAATCCGGGCACGCTATTATGATTTTATCACGTAGTAACTATACAAAACGCCCACTTTTTATGTCAATGCAACCTATTTCCGAAGATGATATTGAACATATGTTCGTTAAGTATCAATTGGAAAGATTCCATGAAGAAGAAGAGGACCTTACAAGAATTAGTGCTTAAAGCAATAACAAAGCTTAAATCTGATATTTCAGGTTTAAGCTTTTTTTATTTCAACTTCATCGCCAATTTTTATATTCTTAGAATAAGGTAATTGAAGGGTAGTTTCTGGAAACGCTACTGTTATTAACCTGTTGTCAAAATCAATCTTAATTACTTTTCCTTTTGAATGATGATCAATTATCTCTTCTTCTAGCGTATGATTTTTAAATGTATAGATTTTAGTCGTTAATTGGGTTAATACATTCGTTTGATGACTATTGATTAGTATAGGGATCTTATATTTAACTTGGTATTTTTTAATATAATCAATAACAACCTTTTTGATATTTTCATCTAAAGAAGAAAAGGGTTCATCCATTAATATCAAAGAAGGTAATTGTACAAGAGTTCTTATTATGCTAATTCTTTGTTGTTGCCCACCAGATAATTTTTTGACGTTTTGATGTATAAATTCATCTACTTCAAATGTATTTAACAAAATATCTAAATCACTTTTGCTGAATTGATCTGATTGAGCAAATTGTATATTCTCAAGAGCGGTCATGTTTGGAAATAATACAAAGTCTTGGAATACAAAGCCTATATTTCTTTTGTTGGATGCAAGTGTTAAGTTTTGAGTAGAATCAAGCCATTTGATTTCATTATTTATGATTGTTCCATTACATTTTTTATATAAGCCAGCAATAGCCTTAAAAAAGCTGGTTTTTCCTTTACCGGAAGCACCCGTGATTCCAATAATCCCATCTGTTTTTAATGCTATTAAGAATAATTCTTCAGAAGGTCCAACTCGCAATTGTATATTAATGTCTATCATTTTAAGTTGAAGTTTCTTTTCTTATTGAAAAAATAAAGAACAAATAATATGGTAAATGAAAAAACTAAAAGTAAGAATGAATAGGTGTGTGCTTGACCATATTGTAATGATTCGACATAATCATAAATAGCGATTGAAGCTACTTTTGTTTTATCTGGAATATTTCCTCCAATCATTAATACTACGCCAAATTCACCAATTGTATGGGCAAATGTCAAGATGATACCGCTTAATATTGCAGGCTTCATATTTGGTAAAAGTACTTTTGTGAGTATTTTAAATTCAGACTTTCCCATTAAAGCTGCAGCTTCTCTGAATTCTTTTGGAATAGAAGCAAAACCACTTTGTAATGGTTGCAACATAAAAGGTAAACTGTAAATGATTGATCCAATTAATAAACCTGAAAAAGAAAATACAAGTTGAATATCAAAATAGGAGTCTAAAAAGTGACCAATGGTACTTTGTGTTCCTAAAGTAATTAATATATAAAATCCTAAAACTGTGGGTGGTAATACTAATGGTAAGCCAAAGACAGTTTCCAGAATCGTTGTGAAAACGTTTTTATATTTCGAAAGAAAATAACCAATTGGAATAGCCAAACAAAAAAGTATTATTGTTGTCAAAAAGGCCAACTTAATGGTTAAAAAAAATGGACTCCAATCAATCATAGATAAAAAGCACTATTCTAAAAGTTTGAAGTACGCAATCTAATTATTTATTAAGGATTAGAAAAGAAGAAATAATGTTCTGTCCCTTTTCACTCATAACAAAATCGACAAACGCTTTTCCTTTTTCTTGGTTATTTCCTTTTAATCCCACTATTCCTTGTGATATTGTTTGATAATTTTCACTCGGAATCTCCTGCCAGTATCCTTTATTTCTGTTTTTTTGTGCGTTAACTATAAAAATAGAACTAAAACCAAGATCAACAATATCTGAAAGAATAAATTGATTGACTTGAGAAATACTCTCAGCATAGATGATTTTTTGATTCAATTTATCTTTATAAAATGCTTTAAGAAATTCAGATGCGGCTTTTCCATAGGGAGCTGTTTTAGGATTAGCAATTACAATTTTCTTAATGTTATTTTGATTGAGTTGGTTGTAATTAATGTCTTTTTTAAGACTCCAAAGTACTAATTTTCCTTGTGTGTATTCTTTTACTTCCGTAGTTGTAAACCCTTCTTTGAATAAATGTTTTGGATAAAATAAATCAGCAGATAAGAAAACATCATAAGGTGCACCTGCTTTGATTTGATTGGTTAACTTTCCAGATGAACCTATGGTCATTGTACACTTACTATTTGTTTCTTTTTGAAAAGCTTCCATAAGGTCATGCATCACAAACTGCATATTTGCAGAAGTTGCAATTTGTAATGAAGGTGTTTCTCTTGGTTTATTACATGAAAAAACACATAAAAGGCCGATTAGGAAAATTGAAGCTTCTCTGAAAATCATTATTTGATTTGAATGATAAATACTTTAACGAAGTTAATAACAATTTTTATTGAATTTATCATTCTTCTTCAACAGATAAGAAAAACTCATTTTCCCCCATGATAAAAAGAGGATAGCCAAGTTCTTTATATTTTTCCGCTTGTTTGAGTTTTGATGATTTAAAACCCTCTCCATACTTTTTATAATCTTGTGCGCCAACCACTAAAAAATCTGTAGTAGGAGTTAACATGTCAGGATATACTTTTCCTCCAACAGAAACAACTTTTTGCATGGCATCCTTACGATTGGAACCGCTTAGTTTTCCAGTAAATACTACATGTTTTTTATAAAACCGATGATTTGGATTTGGCCTGAACGGATATTTAAATTGATATCCCTTTTGTTTTTTTGTAGGTCTTCCTGTTCCAAAATTTAAAAATGAACCGTCACTTTTTAAATGCCCGATTTTAGTACCCATTTTTATAGAAAGCTCTTCAAGTGAATTCACCTTTTGAATTTCTAACATATTGAGTGCAATAATAGCTGCAGCCTTTGCGTCACTTTCAGCATTATGATGATCTAATTTTATATTAAAATATTCTGAAAGTGCACTGAGTCCATAACTACCTTGTTTTGGAAGTGCTCTTCTAGATAAAATCAAAGAACAATAAAATTCAATATTGGGCAAAGGAACTTGATAGGCAATTAATGTTTCTTTTAAAACAGTCAGATCAAATGCAGCATTATGTGCTAATAATGGGTATTTCGTTAAAAGCTTACCTAATTCTTTCCATCTTATATCAAAAGTTGGAGCATGTTCTGTCATATCAGGCGTGATTCCATGTATGTCAATGTTCATGGCATTATAGAAATTAGGTATAGGCTGAATTAGGTGATGTTGTGAATCTACAATTTTTCCATTTTCAACGATTACAATACCTATAGAGCAAGCACTAGTCTTTTTGCCGTTAGCTGTTTCAAAATCTATGGCTATAAAATTCATAAAACAAAGATATTCATTACATGGTATTTCAATAACGTTAGTTTTTATTTAATAATTGATGATATCTTGAATAAAATTACATAAATTTAAGCTCCAGCTTATTTAAACCTTAATTTTTAGTGAACTAACCAAATGTGCCTCAAATTTTACAACTACATCATCCTATTATTGTTGGTCTTATCTACGCATGTTTCTGCCCAAGAAAATGATCAATTTGTAAGTGAGCTTGATACTGTCTATAAGGATAGGATTACGGCATTTCCGTTTATCGGGTATACACAAGAAACGAGTTTGAAGTTCGGTGTAACAGGTATTTATCAATTCAAAGTACCCCAAGCAACTTTTGAAACTAGACCTTCAAATTTAACTTTATATGGATATTATACTTTAGAAGATCAAGTACGCATAAGAATGACAAATAATATTTTCACAAACGATGAAGATTGGTTATTTGAAGGTACTTGGGAGTACGTCATTTTTCCTGAAAAATATTATGGAATAGGAAGTGATACACCAGAAAGTAATGAACAGATCATCAATTACTCAAAACTTGATTTGAGACAACAATTTTTGAGAAAAGTTTCTAATCAAATGTTTCTTGGAGTACAATATAGATATGTCAATTATTGGAATATCAGTGTGACAAAGAGGGAAGATGGAACTTATACCGATACCTCCGAAATACCAGGATATGAAGGTGGAAGAGTGTCAGGATTTGGTATTGTTTATAAGTGGGATGCAAGAGATTATGTAATTGCTCCTACTAGTGGTCATTATATTGAAGCAAGATTTGAAGTAAATGATACTTGGATGGGTTCAGAATATTCTTTTAATCGATTCTTTTTAGATGCTCGAAAATACATGGACTTAACTAAAGAAAAAGAAGGAAAGACTGTTTTAGCTTTACAAGGAGCTCTTCAAACCACTAACGGTAATGTTCCTTTTAGAGAAATGTCTTTGATGGGAGGTATGTATTCGATGAGAGGTATTTATGAAGGTAGATACAGAGATAATAATATGCTGACTTTCCAAGCCGAAGTAAGACAGCATTTATTTTGGAGATTTGGAATGACTGGCTTCGTATCTTCATCCAATGTCTTTAATCGAAATGATGGTTTTGAGTTCAACCAAACTAAAATAGCTGGTGGAGGAGGATTCCGATTAGCCTTTAATAAAAATGATAAAGCATCATTAAGAGCTGATTATGGATTTGGACCAGATGGAAGTTCTGGTTTATATTTAACCTACGGAGAAGCCTTCTAGTTTTTTTATTTTGCTATCTTTTATACCTGTTTTCTATTTTTTCCTTTAATTAAGAGTTGATCATTTTTTTTCTAAAATTTATTAGATTTATCTTGATTAATCTTCAACAAACTATTCAACTTTTTAATATGACTTTAAAGCAACGTTTCGTAGTATTTACTATCTGTGTATTGTCTTCATTTTCTGTTTATGCACAAAATGATTTAGATACTTTATATAAATCCCAATTTACTGGTTTTCCATATCCTGCCTATGCTCAAGAAACAAGTTGGGAATTTGGTGTTGTTAGTTTGTATCAATTCAAAACAAAAAATGCCACATTTAATACAAGACCTTCTAATTTTTACTTTGTAGGTTTCTATACATTGGAAAATCAAATGTTAATTAAATTAGAGCATACTCTTTTTACAAAAGATGAAAACTTTGTACTGGAAGGAATGCTGGAGTATTCTCAATATCCTGAAAAATATTATGGAATTGGAAACAATTCACCAAGTTCGAATGAACAATTAATGGACTGGACCAAGGTGGAGTTAAGACAACAGTTCTTAAAGAAATTAAAAGATATGATGTTTCTTGGCCTTCAATACCGATACGTAAACTTTTGGAATATTAGTGTTGACGAAAGAGCTGATGGAACAGGTGGTTTGGAAGAAATACCCGGCTATGAAGGTGGAGTCAATTCTGGTTTAGGGTTAGTATATAAATGGGATAAAAGAGATTTCGTCTTAGCACCAACAAAAGGACATTACGTTGAATTCCGTGCTGAATATTATAATAACTTATTAGGGAGTGACTACAATTTCTCAAGTTATTTAATTGATCTGAGAAAATATTTTTCATTGAACAAAAGGAAACCACATAATACTGTATTTGCATTGCAAAGCATGATTAAACAAACATACGGAGAAACCCCCTTTAGAGAATTATCTTTAATGGGTAGTATTGATATGATGAGAGGTGTCTACGAAGGAAGATATAGAGATGATCATATGGTTTCTTTTCAAGCTGAGATCCGTCAACATTTATTTTGGAGAATAGGAGCGACAGCTTTTGTTGCGACTGCACAGGTAATGCCAAATTGGAATGCTTTCTTATTTGACCAATTTAAATTGACAGGAGGTGCAGGTTTAAGATTACTGATTAATAAGAAAGATAGAGCTACTTTACGAGCAGATTATGGTATTGGCCCTGACGGAAATTCTGGACTTTACTTAACTTTTGGAGAAGCCTTTTAATTTTTTTAAAAAAGATTTATTCTTCGAAATTTTATCAAAAGAAAATTTATAAAAATCAATAGGAAATTGTGTTTTGTAGAAAAGTTACAATAGTGTATTTCGTACGCTTAGTGTGATATTTTTTGTAATATATTTTTTATTGAAATCCAGAAAGTAAACTAAACTGTGTTATTTAACTATAGTTTATTATTTCACTTCCCATTTTGGTAATTTACCTTTATTAATTTCTTAAAATATAGCATAAAAAAGCGCTAGTGTTACTCTAGAATTGAAAAGCTTATTTAATGTGAAAATATTAGAATAGTACAATAAAGTGTAGAGCTAATGCTTTTATTACTATAGCACTTTAAATTGAATCTTTCAAGAAAAAAATAGAGAAATTTTTTAGAAAAAAGATATCCTTCAAAGCTTGCAATACTGATAAAAACAACATTTATTTGTTACAACGGAGGTGCTTATATTTTTTTAAAATAAGTACTAAGTGAAAAGGGAATTAGGTGAAAATCCTAGACTGTACCCGCAGCTGTAAGTACTACAAAACTTACTTTATTTTTAACCACTTTAGTAGATGATTAAGGGAAGGTTGAAGTAAGTATAGTACGAGTCAGAAGACCTGCCTTCGTTTGCTTAATGTACTTTTTCGGGTAAAAAAAGAAGCAAAATCCTATCATCTAAAAAATGGAACACTTGTTTTTTTGTGTAGGAATTATCGTACTCCATAGATGTTGGAGTTTTTTGAAATAGAGAATTAATTTCTCTTGTGTGTTGTACTAAGAAAAGAATTAAACAATGGGCTTACTTGATAGACGTGTAGCTTACAAACCATTTGAATATCCTCAGGCTCAGGATTTTATAGATGCCATTCATCAGACTTTCTGGATTCACTCCGAAGTGAATTTTGATGCTGATATCCAACAGTTTAAAACGAATCTTTCTGATAATGAGAGAGAAGTAATTGGAAATATCCTAAAAACATTTGCACAAACAGAAACAAATGTTCAAGATGATTTCTGGGGAGTTGTCGGTCAATACATTCCAAAACCTGAAATTGCAGCTATGTCTATCACTTTCGCTGAGAATGAAGCAAGACATGCCTCTGCATATGCTCGTCTGAATGAATTATTAGACTTGGATAACTTCGAGGAATTTTTAGAGGATGAAACGGCTATGGAGCGTCTTGAAATGCTTTCAAAAGTAGCTGTGGATGAAAGTGGAAAGCCTTCTCCATCTGATTTATTACAGAGTATCGCTATATTTTCATGTTTTACGGAAAATGTAAACTTATTCTCTCAATTTGCGATATTATTATCCTTTAAAAAGTTCAAAAACCAACTAAAAGGGATAGGTAACATCATCAAATGGAGTGCTAAGGACGAAAACTCTCATGCACGTGCAGGTATGTGGTTATACAATACTTTAATTTCTGAATACCCAGAATTAAATACAAAGGAACTTCAAGACCGTATTTATGAGGCTGCTAAGATTTCTCATGATGTAGAAGTACGTTTATTAAATGGAATTTTTGAGAAAGAAGAAATGTCTTTCCTTCCATTAAACAACCTGATACACTTTATGAGAGATCGTTTAAACAGAAGTCTTTCTGAAATTGGTTTGAAGCCAATTTTTGAAATAGATCAAGACGCATTAAAAGAAATGCAATGGTTTGATGAAGAAGTATTTGGTCATGCACATGATGATTTCTTCGCCGTAAGACCAACTGAATACACCAAGAAGTCTCAGTCAGTGACAGCTGATGACTTATTTTAGAAAAAAATACTAACCTGTTAGAGACTACTCCCTCTCTAACAGGTGCTACTCATATAATTATCACCCCCTCAGTTCTAAATATTTTATGTCTGAAATACAAACGACTATCGAAACCTCACAGTTGGATCCACACCCGAAATGGATGACTGATGAAGGTTTACAAACGCTCAAAAGTGGTTATCTTCTAGAAGGAGAAAACGTAAGAGATGCTGTTACCAGAATTGCTAAAGCCGCTGCTGCAAGGCTAAAACGCCCGGATTTTGAAAAAAGATTCTTTGATGCCATTTGGAATAACTATTTATGTCCTGCTTCTCCTGTATGGTCAAATATGGGAACTGAAAGAGGCTTACCAATTAGTTGTTTTGGTAGCTATGTGCCTGATAGTATTGCAGGTATCGGAAGCACTTTAGCAGAAGTAATGATGATGTCCAAAATTGGTGGAGGTACTTCTATCAATGTTTCAGACGTAAGACCAAGAGGAGCAAAGATCACAAACAATGGAACAAGTAATGGTGTTTATCCTTTCTTGGAAATGTTTGATTCTGTAATCAACGGCACGAACCAAGGGAATACAAGAAGAGGTATGCTTGCTGCGTATTTGGATGTAGAACATGAAGATATTGATGAATTCTTAACAATTAAAGATGTTGGAAAATCTATCCAAAATATCTTTATGGGTGTATCGGTTTCTGACAATTTTATCCAAAAAGTAAGGGAAGGAGACCGTAGAAGTCGTGAAGTATGGGCAAAAGTAATTAAGTCAAGAATAGAAAAGGGTATTCCTTATATCCTTTTTAAAGATAATGCGAATAATCAACGTCCAAGATGGTACAAAGATCAAGGTATGGAGATCAAAGCTTCTAACCTTTGTTCAGAAATTATGTTACCGTCTAACGAAGAAGAATCATTCGTTTGCTGTTTATCTTCTTTGAATTTAGTACGCTATGATGAGTGGAAAGATACAGACTTAGTAGAGACAGCTATTTTCTTCTTGGATGCTGTTATGGAAGAGTTTATTGCGAAAGCAAAAGACATTTCACATATGGAAAGAGCGGTAAATTTTGCTAGAAATCACAGAGCACTTGGATTAGGTGTATTAGGTTGGCATAGTTTCCTTCAAAAGAAGAAGATTCCTTTTGCTGGTATTGCTGCTGATTCGTGGACAAGAATTATCTTTAAGCAAATCAAAGAACAATCAATTAGAGCTTCAGAAAAGTTAGCCTCTGCTTATGGAGAGCCAAAAGTAATGATGGATACGGGGCGTCGTAATTCTACATTATTAACCGTAGCTCCAACAACATCTAATGCTTTGATTGCAGGTGGTTACAGTACGGGTATTGAGCCACTAGCAAGTAACTATTATGTAATGGATTCTGCAAAGGGTACTTTCTCTAGAAAGAACAAAAATCTAGAAGCATTATTAGATGAAAAAGGATTAAATACACCTAATGTATGGAAACAAATCCTTGCTGAAGGAGGTTCAGTGCAAAATATTGGAGGATTAACGGATGAAGAGAAAGAATTATTCTTGACGTTTAAAGAAATCAACCAATTACAGATTGTGAAGCAAGCGGCATTACGTCAAACTTTCTTAGATCAATCACAAAGCTTAAACTTAAATTTCCCTCCAACTACACCTGTGAAGGAAATCAATAAGGTAATGCTTGAAGCTCATGCACTGGGTGTAAAGACGTTGTATTACCAAAGAAGTGAAAGTATACTTAGAACGCAAATGTCAGTGACTGGAGATGAATGCATCTCTTGTGAAGGTTAAACGTTCTAATCTGAAATACAAAAAAGGCTTCTCTTGTAAAAGAGGAGCCTTTTTTAATATTCTATCACAAAAGCTACAATTTTAAAACATTCTTTTTGAACGAATGCTTTTACAATTGTCTAAGTAACTTGACAAGACCCCCCATGCATAAAAATTATACTTGGGAGGCTTGTCTATAAGTATGGCGGGTGAGTACCCGCGCCCATAAATGAGCCAAATTAATTAGCAAGTTTGTGGACACACAAACTTATTATCCCATAGAACAGAGATAGATATAATTAACAGCAAACTGTAATTATATTTTAGTTCCTTATTCTAATTAATAAGTACTTATTGTTTTCTTTTGGAAGATCTAGCAGAGAATTTTGACAAATAATTTCATATCCACATTAAATGATAGAATGGGAACTCCAGAGGATTAAATCCCCTGAAGTTGAATAGAATTATAGACAAAGTTTCTACTCAAGACCCGCCATATATCCTTATATCACTTAATATATTTGTCAGAGGTGGAATTTCATTTTCATATATATACGCATAATAACCCTATTTGATAAAACATTATGATAAGGCATAATTGTCTAGCCAATTACAATCTTTTGTGATTATATTGTAGTAAGGGTTGTAGTGTTATTATTTCATTTTCATATACACAATTTTACAATGATTTTATTTCATTTACAAATTTTAAATAGCCTCTAATGCATTGATAAATACGTTGTTAATTGTATTATTTTAATATCAGATTGATTCTATATAAAAGCAAACTTCAATCGGTTTCGAAACAGTCTAATACATTAAAATAAATGTCTATTTGAAACTAAATCGGTTGCATAAAATTGTTATGATTTAGAGTAAACGTAATAATTACAATTTATACTTGTATAATTTCAATTTTTCTCCTTCTTTTAAAAAATGGATTTTTTTTCCTTTTTTTTGAAAATTCTTTAAAAATGGAACACAATCTATTTATTTGATTAAATATTTTAAAAACAACTAAATGAGCTATCAAAAACTAACAACAAATCTTGAGGATTTTAAAGTACTAAAAGACTTTCCTTATCAAGAAAACTTTCATACTTATGAAGGTTTGAAGATGCATTACATTGATGAAGGAGAAGGAGAGACGATTGTGGCTCTTCATGGTGAACCTTCATGGTCTTATTTATACCGTAAATTCATTCCTATTCTTTCTGATTATCGATTTATCGCTCCAGATTTAATTGGTTTTGGAAAGTCAGATAAATTATTAAAAAGGAAAGATTACTCATTTACTCTTCATTTTAATGCTTTAAAGGACTGGTTTAACTCACTTCAATTAGATGATGTAACCTTAGTAGTACAGGATTGGGGAGGTTTACTAGGATTAAGTTTATTGGGTGAATACCCAAAAAAAATTAAAAGAGTGGTCATTATGAATACTTTTTTACCAGTGGGTAAAAAGATGTCTCCTTTTTTTAAAGCCTGGCAATGGTATGCAAAATATCATCCTTTTTTATCTGTAAGTGGCATCATTCAAAAAGGTACATATGGTAAATTAAACAAAGAGGTTTTGAAAGCTTACGACTTACCATTTCCTAATAAAGCTTCTAAGGCAGGTGCAAGCATCTTTCCTTCACTCGTACCTTCAAAACCCAATGCTGATGGAGTAAAAGAGATGTAAAAGGCAAGAGAGGTGTTACAGCAATGGGATAAGCCAGCATTGATTATGTTTAGCGATAAGGATCAAGTACTTGGAGGTTTAGAAAAATTCTTTTATAAATTAATTCCAGAGGGGGTTCAAACGAAAAGGATTATCCGTAATGCAGGTCATTTTTTACAAGAAGAAAAAGGAGAGGAGATTGCTGAAAATATAAAGCTCTTCATCGAAAAAAATAAATAAAAAGACCACTCTAAAAAATTAAAGTGGCCTTAATAACAACTTGAACGTTAGTTAGAAGGGTTTGTACAATTACTAATTTGTAAGCGTTTGTTGTTAGTTAGTTACTTCTTTGTTTAATATGCAAAAAGTTGGTTTAGGATATTGCCGTAAAGAAGTGGTTGAAATGTAGATGTAAATCATATTCGATTTACATCTACGTTTTAAAGTACACTATATATTAGTATCCTGGATTTTGATCCAAGTTTGGATTTCCTGCTACTTGTGAAGGAGGGATAGGGAATAATAAGCGATGAGAACCATCACTTGCTTCACCTTGACTTGGTAACCAGAACTTATACGCATTACCATTGTCGTCTATTCTATCTTCATAAGCATTTGCATCATTTTCCATTTGCTTATTTTGCCATGCTTCAAGATATTTGCCATGACGGATTAAATCTTGACGACGAACACCTTCCCAACATAATTCCCATCCTCTTTCCATAAGAATGAAATCTAAAGCATCTTCCACTTTGCCATTACTTTCTAATTGCATATAATGTGCAGTAGCATCAGCAATAGGAGATCCAGTTTCGAAACGATTTCCTTCTGTTCTTAGTTGGTTTACTTTGGCCATTGCTTCGCTTGTCATTCCTTTTCTTGCCAAAGCCTCCGCGTGCATTAACAGAACATCTGCATAACGGATAACAGGGAAATCATTACCTGACCATCCTCCCCAAGAAACACCAATCGAACCTAAATCAGGCTCCCATTTCATCAAACGAACACCTTGCGTCTTATTTGCATCAAACAAAGGAAGTTCTTCTTCATGTTGAACAATTGTTCCGTCTACTTTTTCAAATTCAGTATAGAATTGATTAATTCGTGTGTCTGTATTTTCAAAAGATTGATAACGGTCTGTCATCATAGAGAAGCCATTCCATTTCGAAGGTACTCCCCATTCAACACCTTTCACTTTGTAAGTGTCATAATGTACACCCCAACTATTTCCATGATTACCAAGTGGATCATCAGCAGTGTAAGTGATTGCGAAAATATAATCGGTGTTGCTTTCCTCATTACCTAGTTTAAATGTTTCTAGATAATCAGGGTAAACAGAATAGCCCATTCCTTCAATAAGAGTGGCGTATTCAATTACTTTATCCAGATATTCATCAGAAGGAGCAATCACTTTTGAGCCATCTTCAAAATAGACGCCTCCATTTAAATAGATCTTAGTTAAAAGTGCATATGCAGCACCTTTTCCTACTCTCGCATAGTTAGGGTCATCCGGAAGATTGTCTTTTATGGCTTCTAATTCATCTACAACAAATTGAGTAACTTCTGGACGTGTGCTTGCAGGTGTATTACCTTCATGCTTACTTGTCAATACTAAAGGAACATTCCCGAAGTTATCCATTAAAGTGAAGTAATAAAATGCTCTCAAGAAACGTACTTCACTAGTTGTTGAGACAATTTCTTCTGTTTGTTCAAAACCTTGTAGAGATTCAATCAAACCATTCGCACGAGCAATTCCTGTATATGGAGCATTCCATAAACCTGGTAAATGTGGATGATTCGCATTCCAAGTATGAGCATTTAATTGAAGCCATTTACCTCCATCATACCAGTCACCACCACGTGTCGGCACTAATGTTTCATCAGAACAAACTTGAGCAAATCCCCAAGCATTTTCATGGTGATAAAAAGAGCGCAGAGAAGCATATACTGGAGCAACAGCGGATGGTAAATTATCTGGATTTTGGAAATACTCGTCCGTTACAGAACTATACAGTTTTTCATCCAGGTTTGTACATGAAGTTGAGGATAATAACGCACCTGCAGCAAGTGCAATCATTAATTTATTTTTAAACATAATAATTTCTTTAAAGGGAATTTTGATTGTATTTCAATTAGAATCCTACAGATAAGCCACCAATGAATGTTCTAGCAGCAGGATAGTTGTTGTAATCAATACCAATAGGAGGCACTTGACTTCCACCAGCAGGGGCATTGACTTCAGGGTCATAACCAGAATAATCTGTGATGACGAATAAGTTTTGACCTGAAACATACAATCTTAGGTTTCTAACAAACTTTACCTGTTCCATATCGAAAGTATACCCAAGCGTCATGTTCGATAAACGAATGAAAGTTGCATCTTCGATAAATCTTGAATTGTAACCAGTTTGACGAATACCTTCATCGACTGCTGATTTTACTACATTATATGTACTGTTTTCACCGTATAAATCGTTTGTAGAAGAGAATTCAAGAGCAGTATTGTTGAAAACCTGATGTCCAGTAGCTGCATTTAAAAAGAAATTAAAATCCCATTTTTTATAGCGTAAAGTGTTATTGATGCCAAAAGTCCATTTTGGTAATGCTTGCCCTAATACCTCATTCTCGTCAGAAACCATAGCATTTCCACTTTCATCAAGACCTAAATATTTTGGTCCATAAAAAGTACCATAAGGAAGACCTGCTTTGATGACTTGAGAGAACTGACCTACTTGACCACGACCACCAACAGCACCTGTTAAGATTTCATCATAGTCACCAATATTTTGTACTTCATTTTCATTATATGCTGCAACGATTCCTGTTTCCCAAGTGAAGTTATTCTTTTGTATGTTCACTGTATTTAAAGAAATTTCTATACCTTGATTTCTTAGCTCACCTACATTTTGAAGATAAACATCAACAGGAGCTGGCTGAGGAGCTTGTAATTCTAAGAGTAAATTGTCTGTATTTTTTTGATAAAAATCTAAAGTACCATAAACGATTCCATTGAATAACTCATAATCAAAACCAAAATTAATTTGAGTAGTTTCTTCCCATTGTAAATCTGGATTCGCATAGTTGTTATAAGTTACTCCAGATCCAATACCTACTGCACTATATCCTTTATCACCTGATAGTGTTGGAAGTGAGCGGTAATTGCCAATTTCTTGAGATCCAGTAACACCCCATCCAGCTCTCATTTTTAGATTGCTAACCACTGAACTGTTTTTTAAGAAATCTTCTTCAGATAATCTCCAAGCTGCAGAAAACGAAGGGAAAACACCCCATTTGTTATTTGCACCAAAGCGAGAAGATCCATCTGCACGAACAGTAGCAGTGACTACATACTTATCTTTAAAACTTACGTTTGCTCGACCAATCCATGAGATTAACTTACTTGATTCTTTATAAGAACCTACTAGAACAGTACCATTTGCGGCATTTAAGTTATGTTCTGCTGTTTCATCAATATCAAAACCTGTCGCATTTGCTGAATTAAATTCACGACCAAATTCTTGATATGTGTAACCTGCTAAAGCATTTAATTTTAAATCACCAAAGTCTTTTGTGTAGTTTAATGTTCCTTCTAGTAAAGTGTTGTGTAAGAAATTATTACGAACATCTGCAGAGCCATTTCCGGTACCTACCCATTCAATTGTTCCCGGTAAATAAGCATTTCTTTTTGCTGAAGTAATATCTCCGCCTAAGTTTAATTTACCCGTTAGTCCAGGAAGTAACTCAGCTTCGATAAAAGCATTACCTAATAAGCGTTGTGTATTTGTGAAATCACGAACACTATTTGCCATAATGTAAGGATTCTTTTCTAGCTGATTTGAAGAAGAGAAATCTGTCGGTAAAAGAGGAGACATACGTAACATATTATTAATTACTCCGCCATCTAATGCGCCACCAACACCATAAGGTAAGTTATTATTTTTAGTGAATGCACCCATCATATTAGCACCAATAGTCACTTTCTCACTTAATTTTTGTGTGATATTCATACGTCCACCAATTCTTTCCATTCCAGAATTGATCATAATACCTTCTTGGTTTAAGTAATTTATGGAGAACCTATATTGTGTATTTGCTGTGCCACCAGATACCCCAACATTATGATTTTGAGTAATAGCAGATCTAGTCATTACATCCTGCCAATCTGTATTCGCTTCTAAATCCATTGGGTTAGAACCTTCAGCAGCAGTAGCAGATCTATACTCTGAAGCAGAAAGCATATCTACTTTTTTAGCAATTTGAGAAACACCGAAGTAAGCATCATAATCTACTTTTGCTTTCCCTTCTTTTCCTTTCTTTGTTGTAATGATAATGACACCATTGGCGCCTCTAGCACCATAAATAGCGGTTGCTGAAGCATCTTTTAAAACATCAAAAGACGCAATGTCATTAGGGTTGATACTTGCTAAAGGGTTTTTGGCAGCTGAAGCTGAATAGACACCTGCTGTACCTGGATCAGATGCAGTATTGTCAATAGGGAAACCATCAATTACATAAAGCGGTTCGTTTGATGCAGTTAGAGAAGTACCACCACGAACTCTAATGTTCACACCAGCACCTGGTTCACCTGATGAAGGAGTCATCTGAACACCTGCAATTTTACCTTGAATTAATTGGTCAGGAGAGGCCATCACTCCTTGGTTGAAATCATCAGCTTTGATTGAGGCCATTGCACCAGTGACATCTTTCTTTTCCATTTGACCATAACCAACAACCACAACCTCTTCAAGTTGTTCGGCATCCACTTTTAGTTGAATAGTGAAGTTGGATTGATTGCCAATGGTAACTTCTTGGTCAAAATAACCAATGTAAGTGATAGAAAGAGTGTTTGCATTTTCCGGAACATCCAACTTGAATTGTCCTTCAAAATTTGTTGTTGTCCCTAAAGTTGTTCCTTTTACGATTACGTTGACACCTGGAAGAGGTACATTGTTTTCGTCATTAATAATACCTGAGATAGTTCTATTTTGTGCAAATGCACTAAAATTTAGAAATAGAAGTACAGATACAAAACTGAATAGTTGTAATCTTTTTTTCATTTGTTAAAAGCGGTTTTTTACAGGCAATGAAGAGAGTGTAAGTAACATAATTGTTCCCTACGATTTTTTCATTTTCATTTCATTGCTTTCATTCCAAAGTAATAGATACAGTAAGCTGCTTTAGTAATTTAAATTAGTGTAGATCTCGAGATTTGAGCTATTGTTCTTCTACAATACTCGGAGTAAATCTTTGCTTTTGCAAATGTTAGATGATCATCAAATTAGCCTTTTTGATGCCTTAAATTGAAATATTTTAAGTGATAAATGAAAGTGAATTTATTTTTAACAAACTCTTCTTTTCAACCGGTTGCTATATGTTCATAACGAATTAAAATACACGATAGAAACCTGTTGCGCAATCTGTTTCGGTAATATTGTAAATTGTCTAAAATACGCTTTAAAAGTTGTACATTTCCTGTGTAGGTAAAATTTTAAAAAAAGTAAAAAAAGTCATGTTTTTTTATTGATAACCCTTATTTTATGTCATTTTCCTATTCAAATTTCTAAAAAACTGACTATCTTGCGGCGTGCTTATCAAGAATGACAGAGAGAACGGGCTCGTAGATGTCATGGCAACCGTTGTTCCCAGCGAAAGGTGCCAATTCCCGCTTCGGAGGTGTCCGAGAAAGATGAGCTAAATGCATTTGATCCAAATGCTTATCTCTAAAAATTTATTAAGCACGTTTTAGTCTTATCAATGGATGAGACATGTGAAACGTAACTTTCGAAAATACTTATGTCAAAAAAGCTCAACGAGTTAGCCAAAGAGCGTGTGTTGATTTTAGATGGTGCTATGGGTACCATGATTCAAAGACACAAATTAGGAGAAGAGGATTATAGAGGAGATCGATATAAAAACCACCCGTGTGATGTAAAAGGAAATAATGATATGTTGTCGATAACTCAGCCACATATTATTAGAGATATCCATAAACAATATTTCGAGGCAGGGTCAGATATCGTAGAAACAAACACTTTCAGTGGAACTACGATTGCCATGGCGGATTATCAAATGGAAGCTGATGTTTATGAATTGAACTATGCTTCTGCGAAATTAGCTAAAGAAGCTGCAGATGAATTTACCGCAAAAGAACCTCATAAACCACGTTTTGTTGCAGGTGCTGTTGGACCAACGAACCGTACGGCTTCTATCTCTCCAGATGTAAATGATCCAGGTTATAGAGCAGTAACTTTTGATGACTTAGTAGAAGCTTATTATTTACAAGTTCAAGGTTTAGCTGAAGGTGGGGCAGATACCATTTTAATTGAAACAGTTTTTGATACCTTAAACTGTAAAGCGGCTCTATTTGCTGCTGATAAGTATTTCACAGATGTTGAAGAAGGAAATGTAACTTCTGCAGTTCCTGCGGGAAGAGAGGATGAATTTCCTAATTTATATAAAGGAGAACGTTTACCATTGATGGTATCAGGTACAATTACCGATGCATCAGGTAGAACACTTTCAGGACAAGTAGTAGAAGCATTCTGGAACTCAATCCGTCATGCTGATTTGTTCAGTGTTGGTTTGAACTGTGCTTTAGGTGCCGATTTACTTCGTCCTTATATTCAAGAATTATCTCGTGTAGCAGACGTAAACGTTTCTGCTTATCCAAATGCGGGTCTACCAAACGAATTTGGTGAGTACGACCAAACATCAGAAGAGATGAGTAAAATCTTGGAATCTTTTGATGGATTAGTGAATATCATTGGTGGATGTTGTGGTACCACACCTGATCATATTTCAGGAATTGCCAAAACATTTAGCGAAGCAAAAGTTAGAGAAATTCCTACTCAAGAGCCTTTCCAAAGGTTAAGTGGATTGGAACCTGTAACTATTAAGCCTGATAGCATTTTTGTCAACGTTGGTGAAAGAGCTAACGTAACGGGTTCAGCTAAATTCCGTCGTTTAATTGAGAACGGAGAATTTGAAGAAGCTATTGAAGTGGTAAGACATCAGGTAGAAGGTGGAGCACAAGTGATTGACGTCAACATGGACGAAGGAATGTTAGACTCTAAAGAGTGCATGACACGTTTCTTGAACCTAATTGCTTCTGAGCCTGATATCGCTAAGCTTCCAATCATGGTCGATTCTTCGAAATGGGAAATCATTGAAGCTGGCTTAAAAACATTACAAGGTAAAGGTATTGTGAACTCTATTTCTTTAAAAGAGGGAGAGGAAGACTTTATCAAAAAAGCGACATTAATTAAAAAATATGGTGCTGCAACTGTTGTAATGGCATTTGATGAGGAAGGACAAGCTGATAACTTCGAGAGAAGAAAAGAAATCTGTGCTCGTTCATATGATATCTTGGTAAATAAAGTAGGTTTCCCTCCACAAGACATCATCTTTGACCCGAATATCTTGGCGGTTGCTACAGGTATCGAAGAGCACAACAATTATGCTGTTGATTTCTTCAAGGGTACAAAGTGGATCAAAGATAACCTTCCTCATGCTTTAGTAAGTGGAGGTGTATCTAATATCTCCTTCTCTTTCAGAGGTAATAATGCTGTTAGAGAAGCAATGCACTCTGTGTTCTTGTATCATGCGGGTAAAGCAGGTATGGATATGGGTATTGTCAACCCAGGTATGCTGGAAGTGTATGAGGAGATTCCTAAAGACTTATTAGAATACGTTGAAGATGTTCTTTTAAATAGAAGAGAAGATGCTACTGAGCGTTTAGTAGATTTTGCTGAAACTGTAAAATCAAAAGGCAAGAAAAAAGAGGTAGATCTTTCTTGGAGAGAGAAATCTGTAGAAGAAAGACTTTCTCACGCTTTGGTAAAAGGTTTAGTAGAATTTGTTGAGCAAGATGTTGAAGAAGCTCGTCAAAAATTTGACAGACCTATTGAAGTGATTGAAGGTCCTTTAATGGATGGCATGAACGTAGTAGGTGATTTATTTGGTGAAGGTAAAATGTTCCTTCCTCAAGTAGTGAAATCTGCACGTGTAATGAAGAAAGCGGTAGCTATTCTGATTCCATACATTGAAGAAGAGAAAGCAAAGAACCCTGAATTAGCAGGTTCATCTTCAGCAGGTAAAATTTTAATGGCGACTGTAAAAGGTGATGTACACGATATCGGAAAAAACATCGTAAGTGTAGTATTAGCTTGTAATAACTTTGAGATCATTGATCTTGGGGTAATGGTGCCATTAGATAAAATCATTAGAACTGCTGTTGAAGAAAAAGTAGATGTAATTGGTCTTTCAGGGTTGATTACACCTTCATTAGATGAAATGGTTTATGTTGCAGAGGAATTAGAACGTCAAGGTCTTGATATTCCTGTTTTGATCGGAGGTGCAACGACTTCTAGAATCCATACGGCAGTAAAAATTGACCCTAAATATTCTGGTTCTGTAGTGCATGTATTAGATGCATCGAAATCAGTTCCGATCGCTTCAGCTTATACTTCTGATAATATTGAATACCGCGCAGGTGTGATTCAAGAATTCAAAGAAGAATATGCAAAACTAAGAGAATCGCATGCTAAGCGTCAGAGTGCAAAGAAATTATTGCCGATTGAAGAAGCGAGAAAAAACAAAGTTCAAATTGATTGGGAAACTACTCCGATAACAAAACCATCATTCTTAGGTGTGAAAACATTTAATGATTATGATTTAGGAGAGATTGCAAAATATTTAGATTGGACACCATTCTTCCAAACTTGGGAATTAGCAGGTCGTTTCCCTGCAATTCTTAAAGATGAGGTAGTAGGAGTGCAAGCAACAGAGTTATACAATGATGCAAAAGCAATGTTGGATAAACTGATTGCTGAAAAATCATTAACTGCCAATGCTGTAGTAGGATTCTTCCCTGCAAACAGTGTCAATGATGATGATATTGCATTGTATGCTTATCAAGATGAAGATGTAGAATTACCAGATGCTGAACATCATCATTCTACTTTCTACAGAGAAAATAGAGATATTCAAACAGGTTTATTATGTCATTTACGTCAACAAAATAAGAAAGCTGCAGGTAAACCAAATTTCTGTTTGAGTGATTTTGTAGCACCAAAAGAATCTGGTAGAAGAGATTATATTGGAGGTTTTGCAGTAACTGCTGGTCTAGGGTTAGAGAAGTTAGTTGAGAAATTTGAAGCTGATCATGATGATTACAACAGTATCATGGTAAAAGCTTTAGCAGACCGTTTGGCAGAGGCATTTACAGAATTAATGCACGAGAAAGTAAGAAAGGAAATTTGGGGGTATGCAAAAGATGAAATTCACTCTAATGAGGATTTAATCGACGAAAAGTACCAAGGTATTCGTCCTGCTCCAGGTTATCCAGCTTGTCCTGATCATACAGAAAAGGACAAACTTTTTGCGATGCTAGATGTAACCAAAAATATTGGGGTTTCTTTAACTGAAAGTTATGCTATGACACCTGCGGCTTCTGTAAGTGGATGGTACTTCGGCAATGAAAATTCAAGATATTTTGGTTTAGGAAAAATCAATAAAGATCAAGTTCAAGATTATGCAAAACGTGTTGAACGTGACGAAAAAGAAATGGAACGTTGGTTAGGTAGTGTATTGAGTTACTAATTTTTGAGTTTAGCAATAAAAAAGAATTAAGAACGAAATTAATCTTCGCCTTGATGATAATGAAAAGGTCACCAATTTTAAAGAGGTGACCTTTTTATTTATTTGAAATCTGTTACATAATAATCTTCTTTATTAACTTCTAATAATTTAAGAATCTATCACTTTTTCTAAATGATTTTTTTATTATTTTGCCTATACATTGCACTTAGTGCTATACAATTTTATGTACTACAAAACCCATCAAATACATATGAGCAAAATTGTTACCTTAGAAAATGCAGTATTGCAAGTACAGATTTCTAAACATGGCGCTGAATTACATTCTATTTTTCATAAACAACATCAACACGAATACCTATGGCAGGGAGATAAGGAAGTGTGGGGAAGGCATGCTCCCGTTTTATTTCCTATCGTTGGGCAAGTAGAAGATGGTTTTTATGATGTAGAAGAAGTAAAATATAAACTCCCTCAGCATGGATTTGCTCGTGATATGGAGCATAAATTAATTACTCAAGATGAATTAACGTGTATTTTTGAACTTCGTTTTGATCATGAAACGATGGAGAAATATCCTTTTAAATTTGTCTTTAGAACAATCTATGAGATAAAAGAAGGTAAATTATCAATCACCTATCAAGTAGATAATTTAGATACTGAGGATATCTATTTTTCAGTAGGAGCTCACCCTGGTTTTAATACTGATTTTATCAAAAATTCATCATTTGAAGATTATACAATTGAGTTTTCTGAAAAAGAAGAATTCCAAAGATTATTATTGGATAATGGATTGAGAAGTGGGGCTATCCAAGAAAATGCATTAGGTGGAGAGCAAAAGTTAGATTTATTATATGATAACTTTAAAGACGATGCTATTATTTTTGATCACTTTAAATCAGAGTCTTTAGATATAGTCAACCGTCATGATGATTCTAGACGTTTAAGAGTTGCATTTAAAGATTGGCCATTGCTTGGGATTTGGACACCTGTGGGTAAAAGAGCCAATTTTGTATGTATTGAACCATGGTATGGAGTGGCTGATTTAAGAGATGGAAACCATGATTTTAAAGAAAAATATGCAAATCAGAGACTACCAAAAGAAGAAACATTCAGCTGTACATTCTCTGTAGAGATTATTGATAATGATGAATAAAGAAATTGAGGGAATTTGGTATGAGGAACAAGTTGTGAAATCATACCAAATTGGTCCTAATTATACACTAAAACCAACAGCCATTTCTGAGCTTTTTCAGGAAGCAGCTGGAAACCATTCAAATGCTAAAAAGTTTGGTTTAAGAGAAATGATGAAAGTCGGAAAAGCATGGGTACTTGGAGCCTATAAATATGAAGTGTTTCAATGGCCAAAATGGACCGATAAATTACAGATTGAGACTTGGGTTTATGATTTACAAAAATTCTCTTCCCAACGTAATTTTAAAATTCTTGATCAGGAAGGTAATTTGATGATACAAGGGTCTTCCAATTGGTTTGGGCTTGATTTAAAAAAAAGAAGACCTACAACAATTGAAGAATTTGTCGATAGAGTACATACCCGTGGAGACTTAAAAACAGTAGGGACACCTTCACGTTTAGGCGGTGTTGAAAAAGTTGAAAATATAGTAGAAAGAACCGCTGCATACAGTGACTTGGATCCTGTAAACCATGTCAATAACATAAAGTATTTTGAATGGATGTTAGATAGTTTGCCTCCAGAAGTTACTCAAAATAAAACATTGAAAGGTGTAGAAATCAATTATGTTTCTGAAGTGATTTTAGGACAAGAAGTAAAAATATTGAATGAAATTCAAGAAGGAGAGGAGACAAAGGTGATTACAGCAATCATGAAGGAAACCAAACCGGCATGTATTATTCATTCTACTTGGAAATAACAGCAAAACCTTATTAAATTGTATTACCTTTTTAATGAGGTTTTTTTTATTACTTCAATTCAAGCTTTTACTATGACTTTATTCAGAAACTTCTTCTATCTATCATTATCCTTTTGTTTGATTTATCTGACAGCATTTGATTATCCAGATACCTTAGATAACATCGCTGAAAAATCTAATGTTGATTATGTCAATGAATTATATGGCATTAAACTGAATCAATTTAAAGAAGTACCTTTTAATGAATTTGGAAAACCATTAGGAGTTGGAAAACATAATGATGGTTTTAGATATGAATATTACCTTATCAAACCAGATACATCAGCTTACATTGTTTTTGAATATTCTACAATTGATCCTGATATTTTATATTCAATACAACTAAATAGTAAAGATGAATCCGTTTCTCTTGGATTTAAAAATGTAAAATTTGGTATGTCAAGAGATGAAGTAATGCTACGTTTAGGAAAACCTTCAAGAGTAATTGATAATGGGAAATACGGTTTTTTATGGGAGTTTGAAAATGCAAATTACACTTTAGAATTAAATACAGATGGTAAGCTATCAAGTGTGAAGATTTTTGATCTTTATAGCAAAACTTATGCTGAACCAAGTTTAAAAGCTATACCAGCATCTAAAGATGTTGTAGGTATTTTACGAAGTAAAAAAAATGATAATATTGCTTCTATTTTGTCACCTGGTTTGGAAATATATCAAGGAAAAAAATTACACTTTTTTAAATATGGATGGCAAAACGAGATAGATAATGATAAATCTGGAGTATATGCTTTGATAAAAGGGTTGAACAAAGATTTAAAAGGAATAAATTTCAAAAATGAAATGGAATTTGTTGAAAATATGCGTTTGACAGAAGGTCAAAACCCTAAACATGTTTTAAAGTTCATTGATCATCCAACAGTTGAAGAAATTGTCATGAAATGGGAATTTGGGCGATACTTAGTTTGGGAAATTAGACTGAAAAATAATTGTGATTGTGAAATGGAAGAAAAAGAATCTCTTTAAATCTTAATGACAAAAAATATTGAAAATTAAAGATGTTGACTTTTTAAAAAAGGATCAAAAGTTAATGAT
Organism: Flammeovirga sp. AWQ4_249; assembly: GCF_056161045.1. Lineage (NCBI taxonomy): Bacteria > Pseudomonadati > Bacteroidota > Cytophagia > Cytophagales > Flammeovirgaceae > Flammeovirga > Flammeovirga sp. AWQ4_249. The sequence goes on along the minus strand of NZ_JBSWYJ010000004.1, from coordinate 38,876 downwards.
CAGAATCCATCTTTGTAAAATAATTATATAAGAAAAACACGCATCCCATTAAGGATAGCGTGTTTTTTGTAAATAGAATTCGTAGTATATAGATAGTTATTATTATTTTCCTCCAATTTTGAAACCAACTCCCATACTTAGCCCATATTGATAAGTGTACCCTGCACTGAGTGCAAACCAATCAAAGAAGACTTTAGATTCAACACCATAATTGAAATAGGTGTCTTTTGTGGTTCCAGATTCTGTATCTATGTTTATTGTAGCATAACCTGCTTTGGGAGTTATTGTTACTCGGTTACCCACACTAATATTGTAACCAAAACTCATACCTGTAGTACTAAAACCTTGATAATCCCAAAAATCTACTTCTTGGTTTTTCCATGTGAAATCGACGTGTATTCTACCTTTATCAATACCAACCATATTAAGACTTGACCCATATTCTACACCAGAAATAGCGTAAGATAATACTACACCTTTACGTGTTGGTGGAATTGGATCAATCGTTTCTTGTGCAAAAGAAATTAATGTTGATAATAATAGCGTGATAGAAAGTAATAACTTTTTCATCGTAAAACATTTGTTAGGTTTAACTTTAAAATAAATCAGTAGTTAACATTTTTGAATGTTAAAAATAATACATTCAATATCAAGTAGTAAGCAATTAACCAAACGAGATCAACACTTGTTAGTTGTGAGTATTTGATTTTATTTATTTAAAAAAGATTAAAATCAAACAAAATTATATATCTAATAATTAATTTAATTTCGATGAAAAATTATAGATTGATATAAAACAAAAGAAGCAACCTTATAAAGGCTGCCTCTAGATTTCCGGTTGTTCGTTCACCGTCTATTCATCAAGAATATCTTTACTATCTTGTAATTCCATCCCACCAATAACCTGAGCGGTCACTGGCAGCAGCATTTACATTTTCGCTATTTCTTTGGTACTCCTCCATTGGATAATCGATAAACATCGGAATTGTAGTACCATCGTTTTTCTTCACGAAATCAATACCTTCTTTTAATACAGGATAGCCTGTTCTTCTGTACTCAGAGTAAGATTCAGGTCCATTTGTAAAAGTGGCAATCCATTTTTGTGTACCAATGGCAGCCAATGGGTCAGCATCAAACTCATTAGAGATTCTATTCCAGAATTCAGGATATTTATCTTCAATTGGTTGACCAGGATATAATAACTCGTAGAAAGTTAATGACTGTTCAACTCCTTTTTTATAAGCATCTTTATCAAGATTCACTTCTGCCTTAATGAATGAAACTTCAGAAGCATCTAATAAAATTGCAGGTGCATCCATTGCAAAAATTCTATCACCTACAAGTGAGTATTTACCGTCATAGTAATCATCAGGGTGAGTAACATTACCGTGAGGGATCGATACATATTTTCCTTGGTGTAAATCAGGGTTGGAGCCATATGTTAGGAAAATATCCATTCTTGGGTCTGACTCAGGGTTACCTGTAGTAGTCAAAGTAGAACCATCTTCCAATTCAAACATTTGTGGCAAGAAACCTTCGTTTGTATAATTTGACATTACATTGATTAATGCAGCAGAAGGAAGTGCTTCGTAATCCCACCAGAAATGGATTGCATAATCACCATTTGTAATAGGAGCCCAAGGGTCACCCACTTGATGAGGAACATTTGCGCTGTTTTCATTTTCTTCAATTAAGTTAGAAGATAATGCTAATTGAATCTCAGCAGCATCACCAATTCTATTGGCCAAACGAAGACGTAATGAATTGGCAAGCATTTCCCATTTTACATTACTACCATTGAAAAGGATATCTGCAGGACCAAATGAGTTAGTTCCTCCATTTTGTAATACAGCAGCGTTTTCTTTTAATACCTTAATCATGTCTGCATAAACATCCGCTTGCTTGTCATAAGCAGGCTTTAGGTATTCTTCTCCTTTATTTTGCGTAGATTTTCCACCATATTCATAAGGGATATGACCATATAAATCTGCTAAGCGAGAAAGGTTTAAGATTCTCCAGATACTTGTTACAGCATATAATTCCTCTTTATCAGGATAAGCAGAATTTTCAATAGCTGCATTTGTATCTTCAATTCCAGCAATCACTCTTACCCAAATACGTTTCCAGTATTCTCCGGCAAAAATTTGTGCATTGTCTCCATATGTAGCTGCATTTCTATGATTATCATAGAATTGGAAAGCCAATGGAAGAGTTGTCAGTGAATTTAAACGGTAAGTTTCGTGTAAATGTCCTGTAGTACCATGCAATGCATAGGTAAATAATTCGTCAGGACTTTCTGTATTTGGAATATTAGGGTTTGTATTGATCTCTTCAAAGTTATTACAACCACCAAGACCAAATAACACTAATACTAATGTATATATATAATGTTTTTTCATGATTGGTTTAAAGTTTAATGTTGATATTCACACCATAGCTTGCTGTTGATGGCATTGAAGCATATTCAATACCTAACATGTCTCTACTTACTAATGACTCAGGGTCGATACCATCTAAGTTGTTATAGAAATAGAATAAGTTTCGTCCAACAAGAGAAACGGTCACATCTTGCATTTTCGCTTTTTGAATCCATTGTTTTGGCAATGAATATCCGATACTTAATTCACGAAGTTTGATGTAAGTAGCTTCCTCAACAAAAGGAGCAATTACTTTAGCACCATTACCTCCTGATTTTAAATAATACTCTTCAGCATCCATTTTGATTACTTGACCATCAGCAGTTTCTACAGGGATACCATTTTCACGTTCTGCGACTGTACGTTGATGGTTACCATTCGCTGATGTATAGTAGTTTGTGTATGAGAACATTTGTCCTCCAACTTGAGCATCCACAACTACATTCATCACAAAGTTTTTATAATTGAATGTGTTTGACCAACCTACCATGAAGTCAGGCATGATACTACCAAAGTTTTTCTCTTCCGTTAAGAAGTTACCATTTTCATCCATTAAAGGATAGCCTGAATCTCCATAAACAAAGTCATTACCTTTAATTACACCATATTCTTCTCCAACAACAGCAGTAACGACTGCTTCAGAACGAGCTGATCTATTTAATTCTAATTCATTTAAACCATACTCAGGAGCTAATGACTCAATTGTATTTCTGTTTAAAGTGTAATTTACGATTGTGTTCCATTCGAAATCACCACTTTGAATAGGAGTTGCTGTCAATTGTAATTCAATACCTTGGTTTCTGATTGAACCATCGTTTACAAGAATAGAGTTAGCTCCAGAAGATTCAGGTAATGTTACAGGAATGATTTGATTTTGAGATAACGCATTATAATACGTCGCATCAATACCTAATTTATTATTAAAGAATCTCAAATCAACACCAAATTCATACGAAGTTGTCATCTCCGGTAATAAATCTAAAGGAGGTAATTGAGTATAGGGTGTCCATTGGCTAATTCCGATATCACCAGCACCAATTGATGGTTGACCATTAATTGTTCCTGTAGTGATCATTGTATAATTGGCTTGTGTCATGTAAGGGTCAGTATCTCCACCAACTTGTGCCCAAGAAGCTCTAATTTTACCAAATGTAAAGCCACTTCCATCTAATTCCATCAACTCAGAGAAGGCAAATGCACCTGTGAATGAAGGGTAGAAGAAAGATTGACCTGGTAATGAAGAAGACCAGTCATTACGTGCTGTTACATCCAAGAATAACATGTTCATGTAAGAGATGTTTGCTGCACCAAAAATTGAATTAACTTGCTTTTCTGTGAAGTTATCTCTGCCTGTAATTTCAGCAGCATTGTTCAAACTATACCAACCATTTTGTACAAGTGAACCTGCAAATGTATGTTGATGTCTTACTTGTTGATTTAAGAAGTTAGCACCTAGCGTACCTTGGATAGAAAGGTTTTCATTGATATCTTTTTTAGCAACTAATAAGAAATCTGAATTCCATTCCGCAACATCATATTGGTCTTTTGCAATTTGTCCATCAGGGTCATAAACAGTTCCTTGAGCACCCATTGGTCTATAACGATATTGTTCATGATTAAAACGATCTAAACCTGTACGTGCTTGGAAACTTAACCAATCCGTGATTTCATATTTTGCAGAAACAAAACCATTGTATCTATTTTTTTCATCATGGTTAGGTGCTTCTGTCATTGAATAATAAGGGTTTTGACGGAATAAGTTGTCAGTCCAGTTTAAGTGCTCACCATCTACTCTTTGGTATGTTTCCAAATCATCGATTCTTACTGACCTAGGCATATTCATAAATGCAAACATTGGGTTTTCCATTGTTTCAGCAGTTGTTGGACGGTTATAACCTTTCACATTATAATAGTTGATACGAGAATCAACAGTTAATTTTTCCGTTACCTTCACACGTCCTCTGATTCCAAATGAGTTTCTATCAAATGTACTATTAGGAAGGATACCATTATTGTGAAGGTTAGTATATGAAGCTCTAAAATCTGCAGTTTCATTTCCACCAGATACAGCTAATGAATTTGTAACGGTAGAACCTGTCTCAAAAAAGTCTTTTACATTATTTGATTGTGGTGTTAGTGTTCTTGTTTCACCCATCCAATCTGTAAATTCTTGACCTGTCATTTCTGCCCCCCAAGAAGCTGCATTCCAATCTCCACCAAAACCTCTAATTTGATCTACATTATTGGTAGGAGTAACTCCACCAGTACCTACTCCATATTTATTTTGATAATTCGGTAATACTAGGGGTTTTTCAAAAGTAACATTACCATTATATTCAACACCAATTCCTTGTCTCGATTCACCTGTCTTTGTTGTGATAAGAATTACACCATTTGATGCTCTATTACCATATAATGCTGCTGCTGATGGCCCTTTTAATACAGTCATAGATGCTATGTCATCAGGATTGATATCACCGATACCATCACCATAATCGATGCCACCATCCCAATAACCTGCATTCGAATAGAATGAGCTATTGTCAACTGGAACACCATCTACTACATAAAGAGGTTGGTTTGATCCATTCAATGAACTATTACCACGAATAGTTACTCTTGATGAAGCGCCTGCACCACCTGTAGATTTCTGGATTTGTACACCTGCTACCTTACCTTGTAAAGAGTTGATAACATTGGGGTCTCTAGTTTGTTGTAAACCTTCACCAGAAACTTCTGTAACTGAATAACCTAAAGCTTTCGTTTTTCTTTCCATACCGAAAGCAGTGACAACTACTTCATCTAGTTCTTCTTGATCCAACTCTAGTGCTACATCAATCACAGATTGATTGCTAATCTCTACTTGGAAAGATTTATAACCGATATAAGAAAAAACGAGTGTTTGACCTTCTTTAACCTTTAGGGTGTATTGCCCATCAAAGTCTGAAGTAGTACCGATTGTTGTTCCTTGAATAAGTACATTTACACCAGGAATAAGTTCATCTGTGGTGTTGTCTTTAATTTGCCCTTTTATCAGTCTTTCTTGCGATTGTGCTTGAAAAGCAAAGGCAATAAGGAAGAGGCATGAAAATAATAAATGTTTAATTTTCATATAGCTGTTAAAAATGTACAGAACACGATGCTAAAAAATAGGTTTACTTTTGAAGCGTTCTGTGTGGAAAAAAAGGTTAAGTATTTAGAATGATGACCATAACACGCACAATGCTATAATCGAGGTTTGTTTGTTTTATGTATTTAAAAATTAAGCTAGAAAGCAGGGGTGTATTCTAGATACAATCCATACTTTACAATAAATTAGGTGTATAATTCTTGATAAAATTCAGGCTCCAGAACATTAATATTATTCCATTAATAACAGTAAACAATAATCAATGCTCTTTATTAAAATTGTAAAAATATATATTAGGTTTAAAAAATATTTCTTTAACAAAGGTATACATTACGCTTAATATTGCAATGTGTTAGGAGTATAAATATTGTTAATAATTTTAATAATAAAAAACAATTATCTCAAAAAAGTAAAATTGTTTACGTAGATGTTACTTTTTCCTGCTAAAAATATGTTAAGCACATACTATTAACGTTAAAGGGGGGAGGTGTTACCTTTTGATTTAATGTTAAAAAGTGAGGTAAATAAAGCTCAATATTTAGTAATTGATAATATATTAGAGAGGATAATTAATTTAGACTTAAAACTAAAAACACTTAGGATTGGATGAAATATTTAAGAAATAAATGGTTACTACTGGTATTCTTTTTACTCGTAAGTTATTTAGGAATTAATGCAGCTAACTTATTTAGTAACGCCTATTTTTTTATTGATAGAGGAGATAGTGAACTGTACATAAAGAAAAATATAACCGTCCATGAAAATGAATATGTGAAAATTAATGAACTAGAATATAAAAGAAAGAAAGGCTCTTTAATCTATAAAGCATACGCCTCAATATTCCCTCAGAAACTTTATTTATTTGAATTCAAAAAGAATGATCATCACTTTAAAATCTTAGAAAATAATGAAGATAAATCAGTGATAGATCTTGAAGAAAAGGCACAGTTTATTATCAATAGTGCATTCTATGACAAAAAAGGGGAGAATGTCGGAGAACTCATTATCGAAGGCGAGGAGGTAGAAGAAAAGAAGAAGTCTTCGTCTGGATTCTTTAGAGTAATTGATGGAAAAGCGTGGGCAGGGCCTCGAAGTTTTATTGAAGCTAAAAAAGGAAAAGTAGATTACTCATGTCAAGCACACCCCTCAATCATGAAGAATGGTATCATATGGGAGTATATATTAGATGAAACTAGAAATTCTTCAGATAAACGATTAACCTATCGAAATTTAATCGGAATGCATGAAAATGGGAACATATGTTTTTTGGTTTCTAATCGAGGAGCTGTTTTAAGAGTAAAAGAAATGGCTTTATTGGCAAAAGAAAATCATATTCAAACTGCTACATTGTTTGATGCTGGTTCTGCTTTACAATACCAATACAACGATGATGATTATTATTTGACTTTTTCAACGTTCAATAATAGATGGAATGCTTTTGGACTCTTAAATTGGACATCACAAAAAATATTGAAAGCAAATTTATACAGTTTTTCCCCTTCCTATATTTTCTATTCAATCGAAGATTAATCTTTTGTGTATTGTGCAACTTATTATTAGCTTTACCGTTGTTAATAAGAGTAAACTATTCTATCAACTCTATTTATTTAAATAGAAAACTAAATTTTACATGAAACTAATTTTTAAAGGATTATTGATGGTTGCGATGTTGATACCATCTTTAGTAAATGCACAAAAAGCAAAGGACATCAAACTAAATCTTGAAAAAGGTCAAAACTATACCCAAGAAACCACTACAAGTATGTCTATCAAACAAAATGTGATGGGACAGGCTATGAATATTAACATGGAAATTGAAAATACTTCCATATATAACGTTACTAGCGTTGATGGATCTAATTTCTCTCTTGATGTTTCATTTACTGAGTTTGATCTAGGTATCGAAATGGGTCCTCAAATTCAATCTTTCTCTTCAAATTCAGGAGCTGCAGATCCTTTTTCTAAGATTCTTTCAGCTATGATTGGTAAAAAATTCCAAGTCGTATTATCAAATAAAGGAGAAGTTGTGAAAGTGGATGGCTTTGATGAATTTTGGGATAAGGTAATTGCTGAAACACAAGACATTCCAGCAGCACAAAGAGATCAAGTTTTAGCACAATTGAAAGAATCGTATAGAAATGATCAATATGCTAAAAACTTAGAATTATTGATGAAAGTATATCCATCTGAGCCTGTAAAGAAAAAAGCATCTTGGACTATTGATTCTAAATTAACAGGTGTTGTTGAAGCAGATGTGAAAAGTACATATACACTGACTGATATTACAAAAGAAGCATATATTATCGATGCAGCATCAACGATCACAACAGATCCAAATAACAAAAAAACAAAGATGGTAAATGGAGTTCCAGCTCGTTTTGAAGGTGGTGGAACAATTACTTCTTCTTATAAAATTTCTACAGAAACAGGTTGGATTATTAGTGCCAACGTGAATCAAGAAATTAAAGGAAATAATATAATGAATATGGGAGGTAATGAAATGAATGTTCCTATGGAAGTTTCTTCAGTTGCCGTCATCAAAGAAGGAAATGTAGTGAAATAGATTTTAATTTCTATATCTTATTGAAAAGCCATTAAGCAGAGATGTTTAATGCCTTTTTATTTTAATAATTGGTAATGATTTCTTTGCTTTTAATTTTTAGCTAAAGTAAACTATAATTCTAATTTTGAGAGAGATAGAAACGTGAATTAATTGTGTAATCAGTATTTTTTTTGTCAATTCACTAATATCTACTTTTACTTTTTGCAGAAAAGAGAATATATAATTTAACAACCGAAATTTCTTTATTAAATTTGTCCCCTTCAAATTATAGCTAGAAGTATTCAATGGGAAAAAAGAAAAATCTGTCAGAGTTAATTACACCTGAATTTGAATCATTAGAAGGAGTGCACCAAATGCTAGAAAAACTAGTATCAGGATGGGCTGCATTACAAAAGCAATTGATTGCGGATGGTGAGAATAAAGAAGATAATGTATTTGATCAAATTTTGGTCTTCTTAAATAATGTAGATGACAAAATCGCTAAAGGCGAGACTACAACAAATGAAGAAATAGAGGAAACGGTTCCTGTAATCACCTCTTTACAAAAAATGACAGACCGTATCAATAAACAATATGATGTTGTTTTAAATCCATACTTCAAGAAAAAGGCAATTACCGAAGATCAAGAAGTGCAAATCACAATACTTGATTTTACTAAACTTCTTGTACTGGTGAAATCTTTATTACTAAATTATGATTTAGAGGAGCAGGATGAAGAAGGTAAAATGTCTAAAAAGATCTTTTTAGATGGTAAATTGGATCAAAAACCATTTGGTATCAAAAACTTCTTGGTAAAGACAATAGGTAAATTCTTGGTATTAGCGAATAATAATATCAAAGAATATGCTGATAAAGATCAACAAGCTAAATTGACTGCTTATAAAAAAGAATTTTTAGCTGATGCTTTGTTCTTAATCTTTAATGTAAGTTGGTTGCCAAAAGAAAGAACATATAAGAATACATTGATCTTGAATCTTTTACAAACAATCAATTGGGGTGATGATGTAGACGATTATGGAGATATTATGGCAAAAGTATTGGCAAATACACAAAAAGTAAAAAACTTACATCCCAATGTAGTAAAAGAGTGTACTTCATTCCATGATTATACTTTACCAAAATATTTGGAATGGAAGAAGTTAGAAATCAAAGATAGAAGCTTTATGCCTTTAGGCGATGTTGAAGAATATCATATTCTTTTCGCTAAAAAACTAGGTTTCTTTACAGTAGACACTATACAATCCAATGGTAATAGTGATATTGTAAGAGCAGGTTATCCTGTAGTAGACGGACATTTTGTATGGGAAAATGTACCGATGGGTGATAAGTCAAGAAAAAAAGTGGTTTATCAGTAAACTTCTTTTTCAAAATATATTGAATCCTACTTTTTAATTAAAGTGGGATTTTTTTTCTCTATTTTTTATGTAGTAGGAAGGGTTATTTCTAATTACAGGAATAGCCTTTTTTACTTCATTAGTATTAAAATGAGATAGCATTTAGATTACTCTCCAACTTAAATTCTAAAATCGATATGATAATGTTCATCATGCATTCCGTTTACGGCATCGGGTAATTTTGATGCAAATCTGATGTTTCTACTTAATAATTTTTTACCAGATGGTGTGCTAAAAAGTTCATCTTTTAATTCAATCTTAAAAACTACTTGTCGAATGCTAATTCCATGTTTCTTACAACTTTCATCTAAGGCTAAGATATGTTTTGCCATTGTCTCAAAATCAATTTTCACTTTTGGATCAAGCTGTTTAGAAATTACCTTTCCAATAGAAGGATGAATAAAATTAGTATAAGGGTATGTAGGAATTAACGCACCATTATTATTAAATTCCAAAAAGTAATGCCCAAGCCCCCAATTGTCTAAAGCTGTATAAGGAACATTGTTTTTTATTTTTGGAGACATAAAATCAATACTTGTACCATTACGATGACTTCTATGAAACCAAACAGGACCTCCATCAATATCACTGCATTCCATGTAATGAAAATGAATCTCTGGTGTATTTTTCTCTAACAATTTATAGCTATCTACTACAGCATCATAAACTTTATTGTTTACAAAACCATTGTCCATAAGATAATAACTGAAGAAACTAAACGAAGAGAAATTTTCTCCTGAATAAGGTAATAGCCATCCATTTTCTAGGTGTCCATTAAATCGATTTCCATGACTAATACTTTCTCCATCATTAGAATAGATCATAACATCCAATGCTGTGAAAAATATGAGAAGAAAAGGAATACTTATCAGGGTAAGAATGATTTTTTTCTTATTCATTAAGAAGGTAGTGAGTTTGTCTGTTACTTTATTTTGGTGTAAATAAAATTATATATTTTTTCTTTTGAAATAAACTTAAGAAAGTTTAGAAAATTAATTTAATCAAATACCGAGATGGGTTGAACAAATAATAAAAAAGTAGGCCATTGAATTTTCGTAAACAACCTATTATCATAAAAATAGTTGACAAGCATTCTTTTCATCTATTTTCTTTAAAATCAAACTTTATATAAAATGGAATTACAAGTTTCTACATTTTTAGAACTAAAAAAAGGACTTTCAAAAAGCGGTATTACAAAAATTAAAATAAAAGGTTCCATCATTGCATCTGAGAGTATTCAACTTAAAGAAGGTATTTCACTAGAAGGAGAAGCAAAAGGGATTTTACTATTTTTATATTCCGATGGGTTATCATTAGAAGGAAATAATTCAATTAAGAACCTTACAATTATTTGTCAAGAAGAAAAAAGAGCGATTTTTATTTCTAGTGCACTAACTGATTTAGGAACAATTTCGTTAGAACAGTTGACAGTTAATGGCCAAATTCAATTATTAACAAGAGAAGGTAATGATCGGTTATCAGTGGAAGCGAATGATATAACTATTCCTAAAGCAAATGCTTTACATAGATCTGAAGAACCTTCAAAGGGTGGTGCTCCGATGGAAATTGAAAAAGTAGATCTAAAAAATAATACAAAATATAATGAAAGTATTGTTGCTTCGGTAAATATCAGTCAAGGAGCTTTTACTATCTATAATTTTAATCCAAATCCTGATAGTATTATCCAAGTAAATGCAATTACGAAGGTAAATATTGGTAGTGAAAATGCACCTGTCTTTGGTTGTGGTTTTTTACTTGGTGCAATGCACGATAATGGCTCAAGAAATGTAATTGTTGAAAAACTAGAATTAGGAGAAATTCATACAACAGGAATGATTTATTCTAATGCACCTGACCGTATTACTGCTGCCTTTTTTAATAGTTACGGTTCCTATGTTAAAAATATCGTGAATAATGGAAAGTTAGTTACCTATGGTAATAATGATATCATTGCTGACAATTGGGGAGAAATTGATCATTGGACTGCTACATCAGACTGGATATCCTACGGTCCAAGTGGTATTGGTCTAGTTAATTTTGGAAGAGTTGATTCTTATGAAAATACAGCTAATATTATTACTTACGGTCATGGCGCAAGAGGTTTTAATCAATATTTAGGTACAATTGGAAAAGCCATTTTTAATCAGATTGAAACATATGGTGATGGTGCAGTAGGTATCCAAATATCACAACCTGTTGGCGAAATCATTGTGAAGAAAAACTTAATTACTCATGGTGGTAGTGGAAAATCATTGATCAATGGTATGGTATTAGAACTTTCTGCTGATGCATTAAGCATTAAAAAAGGAGGCGAAGTTGAAGCAATTCATATTGAAGGAGATATCATTACAAAAGGTAAAGGTACGAAAGGATACATTAATAATGGTGTAGTAAAAAACTTCGATTTAAAAGGAAAAATTAAGGTGGAAGATTCACAATAAAATTTTATTCAGAGTACAAATTATTAATAAGCATGATGGTATTCAATTTAGTCATGCTTATTAATGGTTTGATTTTTTATCAATTCCTACCTAAATATAATAGTAATATTCCACCTAAAATCCCTGCTAAAGCAATTCCTTTTTTTGATATATTTTTTTCATTAAATAAAAAGTAACCACCAATAAAGGCAATCACGACACCGCCTCGTCGTGCCGTTGAGACTACTGAAATTAATGCATTTGGATCACTTAGAGCTTTAAAATAAAGAAAATCAGCAAAAAGTAATGTAATACCAATTAAAGGAATACTCCATCTCCATGAAAAAGTACTGTCCTTATCTTTATTGGGTAACCATATGAAAAGTACAATCGGTAGCATAAATAGGAATTGGTAGAAAGTGAAAAATGCCTGAATTTCTAATCGATCATATCTAAAGCATAAATATTTATCATAAAGACCACTACATGCTCCAAGTAATGTTGCTGCAATTATCATCCAAACCCATTTATCTTTTTTAAAATTAATACCTTCCGTTTTTCCAATTGTAGAGAAATAATAAAAAGAAAGTAAGGTGATACAGATACCTAGGATTTGAATACCAGTAGGTACTTCTTTATAAATGAATATCGCACCAATTAATGTCCAAAGTGGACCGGTTGCTCTGATGGGAGTGACTATTGTAAGCGGTAAATATTTAATTGCATAAAAAGCAAAAAGCCATGAACCTAAAACGATTACTGTTTTTAGAGCTATCAAAATTTGAACTTCCCATCCACTAAAAGGAATGTATAAACCCCATTTTATTAAAGTTTCAGGATAAAAAATTGAACCCAAAAATATTGGTAAAACAAAACATGAGGCTGAAAAGGTAGAGAAAAACAAGACGGGAATTACAGCATTTTTATTAAGTGCTAATTTTTTGAAAATATCATATATGCCTAGACCCATGGCTGAAAAAATGGCTAATAAAACCCACATGATTGTTATTGATTTATTTTAAAAAATGCATGCATTAAATTTTACCCGAAGATATCCATTCATATACATAATTTTACCATTCACAACCAAAAAAAATAATGAAGTTGTATTTTTTACTATGTTCAGCTATTGTTTAAATAAACTTATTTTTAATGAAACATCTACTACTTTTAACACTGTCTTTTTTTGCGATTCAAGTAATGTGGGCTCAAAACTCAAAGAACAAATCACAAAAAATAAATTATCAAGTACAAAAAAATGGATTTTATAACTATACTACAAAACTAGATAACGGTTATGTAATTCTTAATGATGGGACAAAAATTAATGGTAAAATAACATTAAAAGGGAATTCTTATGAAGCTATTTTTACTGTTAAACTAATCACCAACGCAGGTAATAAATATGATTTTTACCCAAGGAGTTTAAAGGAGTATGGACTATCGAATACCATTGTAAATGATACTCCAGGTGCTTTTTATTGGGTAGAACAGGATAGAGGAATGAGTAGTTTTGTATCTGGTATGAATACAGGTAATAAAACAGTCTCAAAGGGAAGAGAAGGATGGGCAAATTATGGGTATGTGATTACAAAAGATGGAAAAACCTTTGAAGGGGCAGTCACTGTTAAAGAAGTTGCTCAAAAGATTAAATCAATCACAGTTAAAACAGAATCAGGTAAATTAACATTCAAAAAAGAAGATGTAAGCAACTTTGGTGTAAAAGCCTTTGAAGATAAAAAATTTGAAAGCAGCCTATCATTATTTAATTGGAATAATGGGAAATCAAACGCTGCTATTGGTTATGTAAAATTAAAAGATGGATCAATACACAATGGAAAAATTACTTTAGTGAGAAGTGGTGATGTTGTTACCAAAGTAAGAATTACACCATTGGGCCAAAAAAAGCCTTTAAAGATAAAGTATTCAGATATTGATATTTATGGCATACAAGAAAACATGACTTATTATAAAACTGTTCTGGAAAATAATCAGCAATATTCATTAATACACCCAGAAAGAAAATTTTATAAAGGGAAAGTAATATTAGTAGATGGAACAGTAAAAAAAGGTTTAATTGCTAAAGAAAATAAAGGAGATATATCAAGCATTTTTTATGTCGAAAATAAGGAAGCAGTACTGCAATATTTTTCAAAGGATAAAGTTGAATTCACTGCTCAGGATATTCCTCAAAATGATATATTAGATTGGGAGAGAGATACTTATGAGGATACACATGTTTTGGATTACCCGATTGATTTTGAAGGAAAGTGGAAATATAAATCAATGAATGAAGGTAGTTCTAAAACCGAGTTTATGTGGGGATACCTAAAAATGAAAAACGGTGATGCCAAAGTAGGTGAAATATCTATCAAAACAATGGGAGCAATCAGAACTTATTTTTTAAGAAATGGTGAGGAAGAAAAAAAATATAAAAATGAAGTTGCAAGATGTGGATTATTAAGTAGTAGAGAAAAAGAAAAATTTATATCAACATTTGATGAAATTCAAATAGTTGAAAAAGAAATAATACCTGCCTCTGTGATAAACAAGATAAATTCTGTGTCTCAGGGTAGCAAAGGGACATTAGTATTTCAAGACGGTTCAGAGCAACAAGGTTTGATAACTTTAAAACCACTACCTAATGTCACTTTCTCTGAAAAGGTCATTTTCACAAATGAAAATGGAGAATCACTAGAATATACTACTGCTGATGATGTAATGCATTTTAAAGTATTGATTGATAACGAGGAAAAGATGTTTGTCAATTATCAAAATGTCTTTGTAGAAGTACTTCAAAAAGAAGAATCATACGTTCTTTTTAAAAATCCATTTCCTACAACTAAGAAAACGTCAGGTGAAATAGCTTCTCTTGCCACTGGAGTTGCATTGGAAAACCTTGATGAAGCATTAAGAAATGCTGGTGGAGCAGTTACAAAAAATAATTCTTTAGAGAATATTGATTGGACTAAAGAAGAGACCATTAAATTGTATGCAGAAGAATATATCATGTATCATCTTCCTACAAGGAGAGCAACAATGTATGCACCTGGTAAAAATTATCAACAGGTTGAAGCTGATTTGATGGGGACAATAGAATATTTAAGTCTAGATAAACAAGTACAGAAATCATTACTTAAAGTTGAATCTGCAGCAATCACAATGGCCTTTTTAAATAAAAATATGAATAATTAGGGTTTCCCATTGAGATTAGTTCGAAGTCATTTGATTTCATCTACAGAAGTTACATTTCATTAACGGGAAATTCCTTCTTATATCTCTAGCTTTGCAAACCAAAAAAACAGACCTATTACTCCAAATTGTAAAATTTATCATTCATTAAAAATAAAGAATAAGATGAAAAATGGTAATCCTGCAGTTGTAGGTTTAGCGGGTTTTGGTTTAACCACTCTTTTATTACAGTTTCATAACTTAGGTCTGATTGGTTTAGGTCCAGTTATGGCAATGGGTATCATATTTGGTGGCTTAGCTCAATTTATTGCAGGTTTTCAAGAACAAAAAATGGGTAACAGTTTCGGTTTCTCAGCCTTTGTTTCTTATGGAGCATTCTGGATGGGCCTTTGTATTATCTGGTTGTGTAACCATTATGGGATTTATGAATCAAGTCACACAGATGTTGGATTCTTCTTATTAGCATGGATGTTATACACAGCCATTATGTTTGTAGGAAGTTTAAGAATTCACACGGCAATGGCATTCACATTCGGTACACTTTTATTAGGGTTCTTGTTTTTAGTGTTAGAGCATTTCGTTTCTCCAGCGTTCAAAACAATTGCTGCAATTGACCTTATTATTTGTGCATTAGCTGCTTGGTACATGATGGCAGCTGCGATTTTAAATGAATTAGCAGATAAAGAAGTACTTCCTTTAGGAAAGAAAATTATAAAATAGTCTTTGAATAAGACCTATAAAATACACCATTTGGATACCATTCAAATGGTGTTTTTTTTGAATAAAATAAGCTTTTTGATAATGTTGAAGAGCAGGCAAAAACATTGATTGATGTGTCAATTGAGATCATGAATGAGGAATTAAAATTCAGAATCGTCTATCTCATTGGTTTCAACTTGATTTAAATTTTTAGCATCTAAGTCGAGTAAATGCACCAAAAGAGCATAGGTATTTCCCGTTTTTTTAACCTCAATTCTATATTCGACTCCTTTTTTTGTGATAGAATGTATACTCTCTAAACTTTTCGCATTTAATTTCACTTTATATTTTTGTTCAATATATCCTAAGAATCTTTTTGCCTCATCACTGGAAACATCTTTGGCTGTAAATGTGATTTCATAAATGGTAAACGATTGAGGAGTAAGAAATAAGGTGCATTCACCCTCTAATTTTTCTAGTGTAGTATCAAAAATGAATGTATTAGAATCAATTTCTTCATTTTCCTCGTAAAGAGACCCTAGTTCATATTCACTCACAGAAGGCTTTTGGGCAAAAGAAAAAAATGGTAAGAAGACAAAGAGAAATAGATATAAAAATTCTTTCATTGTAAAAGCTTGAAATTGTAATTCATTATCAACGCAAAAGCTAATGAAAATGACACTTTTTTACAAAATTAAATGATGAAATGTTCTCCCAGAGTATTAAAACTTATCGAAGTATTCATTCAGTTTTATACCTCTGTCAAGCCCCATTTTTTTACGAAGTCGATACCTTTTCAAGTCCACACTTTTTGGCGTAATATTAAATATAGGCGCGAGTTCTTTCGTAGTCAGGTTTATTTTTAAATAAGCACACAATTTAAGGTCCTCTGCTGTTAAATTAGGATGTGCTTTCTTTAAATTTTCAAAGAAATGAGCATGCATTTTCTTAAAGGAAGCTTCAAAAACTAGCCAGTTTTCTTTATCATCATATTCAGAATTAAGAATAGTATCAAGTTTTTTGATCGCTTGATCTTTCTTATTCGATTGCACACTTTTCATGTTATCGACTTGATCTTTCAACTGAGTAAGGATGTCTTTGTTTTTGGAGCTTTGCGCTAATAATTCCGATAAACTTTCATCTTTACTGATCAATTCTTGTTTCAATTCATTGGCTTCCATCAGTGCCAAATGTTTCTTATTGATTTCTCTTTGATGATTTAAATCTTCACGTTTTTTCAATAAGATTTTTAGTTTTTCTTTTTTTAAGAAGAGCCTATTGAATCGAATAATGAAAACAATACATAGGAAACCTAGTAGGGTATAGAAGCCTATCATTGTTTTTGAAAGTAAGAATGATTTCTCTATTTCAAACTTATAATGTGTTTTAAGTTGACTTTCATTGTCTCTGACCCAAAAATCATACGCTCCTGAAGGCAAATTCTGATACTGCGTTTTATTCCAATAGCCTATGTCAACCCAAGTAGAATCATATCCTTCTAGCATCACACTAAAACGTACTTTTTCATAATAATTCATCGAACTGAATTCAATTTTTAATGAATTATATTCTTTAGGGACGGTAGAGATTAAAGTATCTAAGACATGTTTGTTTTTATGATCAAAAAACTGAACCGCTCTAATCTCTGGATAGTAATGTTTGTATTTGTAGGAAACTACTTTTTTAGGATTAAATATTCCGAAACCTTCCACAAAGGCAATAAAAAAGTTTTCCTTATCTATCTGATGAATATTTTCGTAATTGTAGACTTGATTTTGTCCTAGTTCTTTGATCGAAGATTTTATATTTTGAAATTTATAAACATTCGCATCAAAAAGGTTTAATTGCCCTTTAGCTTTGACGATATAAAGTTGATCAATGCCTTCTGAAATATATTCAATATCTTGTAAATCAATTTGTTCTTGATTGGATTCATTGAGATAAACAAGGCTCTCATCCGTTGTAACTACTTTATCATTATTGATAGTAAATAATCTGTATCTATGTGAATCTTCGAAACGATCTTGATGTGAAAGGTCATCTACATATTTTACTTTTTGATAATCATCTGTAAATAATACCCTAAAAAGCTTACCCCAAGTATCTGTAATGATCAATGAAGTATCATCTAACTCAATAATATCACGAGTTAATGAATTGATTTCTTTGATTGTATTCTTATAGATCCATGTGCCGTTTTCCTTCTTCCATATGTTCAGACCATAATAAGAAGTCTGGAACATTACATCTGGATTAAATTGACTTTTTAGAAATGTATAGCCACCGCCATTGTTATACTTCTTAATGAATTGATTTCCTTTTATCTCAAAAACCCCTTCATTATGTCCACAGAATAGTTGATTATCAATCACTTCAAGGTTCCATACTTGTCCTTGAGAAGAAGGAAGCAACTTAAGATGTAAAACGGGTGCGGTAATAGAGTCATTGCTGTAATAAACTCCTTGATTTGTGCCAATATAAATTTTTTTATTAAAAATAACGGCATCATACACTGGTCCAATTTCAGAAAGTGGATCTTTAATAAATGAAACAGGGTAGTTATGTTTTATTTTTGAAATACCTAATTCACTTCCAGCCCATAAAATGCCATCATTATAATATAAAGAATGTATCCTATTACTCTTTAAACCATTTTTTGTAGAGAGATAATAAAGAATTTTACCTGTTTTAATATTTCCTACAACAACTCCTTTGTCTAGTGTACCAAATGCATATACATCTTTTTCAATAGGCTGCACAACATTTAATCGTGCCTCCGAAAGGAAAGATGATAATTCATTATTGAGTAGAATTAATTTGTTGTTTTTAAAGAGATAAAGGCCATTTTTAAAAGTGCCAATAAACAGTTCATGATCATTGATTTCATGGATATACTTAATCATCCAATTTTTTAATTGAGGATCACTAATGGTTTGTTTCGTGGATTTTAAGTTGTCCTTTTGAATATCATTGAATAGAATTTGGTAATAAAAATGGGCATTATCTTTTGCTAAGAAAGCATAAGAAATATTCCCTTGAGTAAGTTTTTTATTACTTAATTCATTTGTTTCAAGATCATAAATATAAAAGCTGTTGAAAGATTGGAAAAGAATCTTGTTTTTGATGCGAAAGGATTTCCAAATTTCATCTTGAAAGTCTTCATCTGTGATGGGATGGTATTGAAATTTATCTTCAACTTTTTCGTAATATCCAATGGTGTTGATACCGCCAACAAAGATTTTATCGTTGGCTAAGGTAATAGTATGTAACGGTTCATTGCTAGGATGTAATACCCAATCTTCGCCATCAAACTCAAGTAAACCTAAAGTATTGGCTGAATAAATGATCCCTTTCTTATTTTGAACAATACACCAATTTTGATTTTCGGCGTTATAAGTAGACTTGTCAAAGTTTTCAACGGGAGGTGCTTTTAATAATTGTATTTCATCCTGAGCAAAAATAGTCCTGCTCTGGATCAAAAAGAATACAAGAAATATTAAAAAGAATCTACCCATGATTTATTCAACAATTCAGAATTTTATCTAAAGTAAATAAATCATGGGTAAGAAGGATATTTGGTTAGATATCCTTAACAAGAAAGAGGGCTTATTATTCTACACTACTTTCCTGAATTTGAGACCTTTTTGAAATTCCATTTTCATTAAAAGCTTCAATTCTAAAATAATAAGTCGTGTTTTTATCAAAGTTTCTCATAAGTATTTCATTATCCTCATAAATTAACCACGAACTATACATTTTATCAGGCGAGATACCCCAAATAATATTATATCCTATTGCTCCTTGAACTTTTTCCCATTTAAAATGGATATCTCGTGTATCATTTTGTCTCTGAATCGTAAAATTTTTAGGAATTGAAGGTTTTTTTCCTTTTCCTAATCCAAAAACTCTTAAGTCTGAGATTGATAAATATGAGTTTGGAGCATAAACGTGGTTATATTTTACATATCTTGCCTCAACAGGTTGTTCTAATGGAATATAAGCGTTTGGTGTATCTTTAAAGCTATTTGATTTATCGATAATTGTTTTCCATTCTTTCCCATTATCAGAAACCTGAATTGTATAACGATGTTTTAATGTGTCGACCTTTGTATATGTATCAGATTTGTAATCAGTATAGTTAATTTGAAAAGCATAAATTTTAGCTTTTTCCTGTAAATCAATTTCAACCCATTGTTTATCGTTATTAGATTCAGCTACCCAGTAAGATTTCGTATTTTCATCCGTAATATATGAAGTAGTAAATTCATTATTTCCATTTCTATTTACTTCTTCAGTTTCAACCGCAAACTCATTATCAGTTGAAGTTGTTTTCTTTTCAGCAATATGTAAAGAAGAAACTGTAGTAGGTGCTTTATAAGAAAGTAACATCCAGCCAGTATGTTTTCCTTTCCACTGCCCAGCATTTGCACCGTATCTTGGATAGTCACCAAAGTAAGTATCTGTATACATTAGATCATCTTGATCAAAATATGTAGGATACATACAAATTCTTCTTTCCCAATGCGAGTTAGAAGCAAGAGCCATTGTAGCAAAATGCCAATATTGTCCTTTTTCATCTTTCATGGTAGTTCCATGACCAGCACCATTCATAAATCCACCAGGCTTAAAGCAATAAGGATTGTTAGGTTGGTATTTAAAAGGACCTAAAGGTGAATCTGAAACATAGGCACCTTCTCCATATACATTAAATTGAGTACCTGGAGCAGCATACTGAAGGTAATATTTACCATTATGTTTTGTCATCGAAGCACCTTCTATATATCCTTCTTTTATAGTTGGATGGTAATTATTTTCACCGAATCTTTCCCAACCATGATTTACTTCATCAAGGTTAATTAGAGCAGTTTCTTGCCCTTCTTTTATCATTCGATGTTCTTTATTCAATTGCTTTACTTTGATAGGATAAAGGTTTGATGAACCCCAATATAAATAAGCTTGACCATCATCATCAATAAAAATTTCAGAATCTTGAATATTATCCACTATTGAAGGTACCGCTTGCCATTCTCCATTTTTTGGATCATCCGTATACATGATGGATCCATATCCAGCAGGGTCACCTGTCATATAAAGTAATGAATCTTTATAATTAAATGCTGAAGGAGCATTACTTCCTTCAAAATACCAGTTTTTTGGACGGATAAATTCCCAATTTACCAAATCTAATGAATGCCAATAACCAAATGAGCGAGTGACAAATAAATAGTATTCCCCTCTAAATTCTACTGCAGCAGGGTCTGCTCCAGATCTATAAGAAATATCTCTGGATGAATTATAAACCATATAGGAGTAATCTATGTCTACAGGATTACAATAAGTTTGTGGAATTATTTCTACATTTTGAGCATAAGTAGACAATGATGTTAATAGTAGCATTGCTACAATTTGTAAAAATCTTTTCATTTTATATTGAATAAAAAAAACCAATAAAATCTATACTAATAAATGACTTTATTGGTTTTTTAAAGTGAATTAAAATTACTTATAGACGTTCCAACCTAATTCTTGGAAACCTTTCTGGATATCTTCATCCATCATAAAGTATTGCCAAAGAATACCACTTCTATAATTTTCGATCATTGTGATAATTGGACCTTGGTCAATAGCTAAATAAGAATCAGCGTACCAATCACCATTTGATAAGTTATATGCATCTTTGAAACCATATTCACCCCATAAACTTGGAAGCTCTTCGTAGAAATAACGCATCGCTCCAAGTGATTCTTCAGGAGTGTACACAATAGAAGATAAAGCAGCAGTAGGAGTGATCGTTCCGTTGTCATTTTGAGTAGTTGGCTCATGTGCCATATACCCAACAAACGGATCATCACTAGCCGTCAATCCCCATTGGTTTTCACCATAATAAGGATATTTTGTTTGTTGTTCAATACACCATCTTCTGTTTTCTAAAGTACGTTCTCTGAACAATTCAAAGTATGTTTTTGTAGACGTTCCATCCGTAAAATTGGGATCTAATCCAATGTATGAATAGTGTGCCCAGAACAATGGTTTTGCAGTATCATTTAAAAGACTTTCTTCATAACGTCCTTCACCATTTTTCCAGCTAGAATCATAAAGAGAAGCAGGAATTGCATGGGTAGGAGAAGCTACAGCTAATAAATAAGTGATCTGAGTTTCATTGAATCCAGCCAAAGGCATATTCATTTCAAAATCATAATTTGGACTCCAGTGCCAGTACAATTTATCAGTACCATTACGATACCAATCCCAATCAACACCTTCCCAAATTTCTGTCGCTAAAGTTCTTAATTTTTCTTCCACTTCATTGTTTCCGTTGAAGTAGTTTCTAGAGGTAATCACACCTTCAATTAAGAATGCAGTTTCTACTAAATCACCACCATCATCTTTTTGAGAGAATGGTTTCACTTTACCTGAAGTACCATTCAACCAATGTGAAAAAGCACCATGAAATTGATCTGCATTTTGTAGAAACTCATACATTTTGACTAAACGCTGAGCACCTTCTTCTCTAGTGATGTATCCTCTTTCAACACCAACAATGATAGCCATGATACCGAATCCAGAACCACCAGAAGTGACTATTTCATCATCTCCATTACTTCTTTCTCTTGAAAGGGCAGAAACAGGGTGACCATAATCCCAGAAATATTTGAAAGTAGCTTCTTGAACTACATCCATTAATTCCTCATTGGTTAAAGGAGTCTTTTCCTCATCATCATAGATCGGCAACCCAGGGCTGACTTCTACAGAGGCTTTTGAGCAAGCAACTGTTAAAAGTACAGCTACCATTGCAGTAAAAATACTTGAAATTTGCTTTCTCATTATAAATTAGGATTATAGTTTGATTCGTAATTGTAGAATGTTTTCACCGCATCATCAGACATCGCGCCTGAGAAAATTCTGAAATCATCAATACCACCTGTGAAGAATTCTTGAAGATTGGTGTTGTTATTTTCAACTTGTCCACCAATGATTAAGTTAGAACCAAGACCTGCGTTGAATACAACTGGACCTAAAGCTTCAATTTCATCTACTAATTCACCATTGTAGAATACTTTACGAACATTTCCATCAACAGTAATGATAATGTTTGTCCATTCATCCATTTCAATTCCTTCAGTAAAGAAGTCAACTGCGCCCCAGTTAGACGTTTCTTGGAAGTACATGTTTTTAATACGACCGTCGCCTTCTCTTTTCATACTGAAACCTTCCCATCTTTGCATAGAGTAGATCCATCCAGCATTTGCAAGGTCCGTTGGTTTTACCCAGATAGAAACTGACATGATACCAGGATTTAATCTTTCGTCATAGGTAACGATTGCAGCCGTACCACCTTCAATATCATTTGAACCGTTAAAGGCACTTTGTCCATTACCAAAACGGTCATTTGTAAAACTTGCACCAACGTTTTCTACTTCAAATGCGTTTTCATCATCTTCAACACTATTGTTGAAAGATAAACCGATCACTTTTGTTTCAAATAATTCGTCTAATGAAACTTCAGAAGTAAAGAAAGATTGCTCTTCAGATACAAATTCAGACGTAACATCTTTACCTGTTACCACCCAATTGTATTGTGTATTTGATTCAAGATCAGTCACCACGTAAAAATTATCAAGAATACCTGTTACTGTAGCTTCAGAAGGCATCTCTTCGCCAGCTTTCCATAAGAATAACTCATACGATAAACCTAATTTTTCTACTTCCCAAGTCAATTGAACTTCCTTGTCAAACGTAATGTGTGTTTGTTCATTTTGTGGAGAAACTAACTGAATTCCTTCGATAGGTTCAGGAGCAACATTAATAGTATCTCTTGCGTCATTGGTAGGAGGTCCCTGGATTGAACTTACTTCTTCATGGTTTAATCCACAGCTAGCTAAAAAAGCTAAACCGATGATAGACATTAATTTTCCTTTCATAACATATATCTTTTAAGGACAGTTGTACCGAAATACAACTGTCATTTATTCATTTCTTAGTAATTAGGGTTTTGTTCTAATACGCTACCCACTGCATTGATTTCTGATTGAGGAATAGGATAGACCTTGTTTTTGCCAGCATCAAATACGTTATCTCCATTTTCAGATAACTTTTGCTTAGCATATCCATTTTCAATATTATCCATTCTCATCAAATCGAAATATCTATGTTGTTCCATTGCAAGTTCAACACGACGTTCATGCCAGATTGCTTTTCTAAGTGCTGTCATTTCTGTAACTGTCACATCAGGAAGTACATTTTTACTACCTCTTGCTCTTTCACGAACACTGTTTAAGTAACCTAAAGCTTTTGAAGAATTACCAGTTGCATTAGCTGCTTCTGCTGCCACTAAAACGATGTCAGCATATCTTAAAAGACGGATGTTCATTGGGCTATTGTTATTGCCTCCATTGTGAGAAGGAGCATACACTTTATAGCTGTAGAATTCACTGATTGGATCTGAGTTATCACCGAAGATGCCATCAGCAGGTCTTGGCACTACTTCACCATCGTATAATGTTTGACCAGCAGTAATAATTGTAGCATCATAACGAGGATCATTTTCTTCGAATTCATCTCTCAGCGACTTTGAAGGTACATTGAAACCCCATCCTTTGTTCAACATATTTGAACGGATACCTTGGATTTCAGTAAATTGACTGCTACCGCCACCTTGCTCAAAATCATGTGTTTGAACTTCAAAAATTGATTCAGAACTGTTTTCACCAATTTCTTTGAAGATATCAGCAAAGCTAGGGTATAAGTAGTATTCACCTGACATGATTACATTTTCAGCAGCTTCTAAAGATTTTTGGTAATCTTCCACTGAACCTGTGTAAGACGCTTTGAATAAGTATACTTTCGCTAATAAAGCCTCTGCTGTACCTTTTGTCACTCTACCCAATTCAGAAAGGTCATATTGTGATTTCGTAGGCAATACTAAAGCAGCTTCTTCAAGATCTTGAATAATAAAATCATAAATTTCTTCTCTTGAAGAACGTCCCATTTTATATTCATCTGGATTTAATAGACGGTCTACCATTGGCACACCACCAAACGCTCTCACTAAGTTGAAGTAAAAGAATCCTCTCAAACATTTCGCTTCAGCGATAAATCTATTTTTTAATTCAGGATCAAAATCACCAGCAGGAACATTTACAATTACTTGATTCGCTCTGTTGATCGCTTGGTAATGATCTTTGTAATAACCTTCAATTGTACCGTTATTAGCAAAATAGGAAGCATTATTTAACTCGATCATATCATAGCTATCTGTAGATGTAGAACCTTTGTCTGCATCATCAGAAGCGATATCTACCATTCCGATAGGACCCCAAGCCGTTGTATTCCAACCTCTAAGGCTTTCATAAATTGCATTCGTTGCTTTTAAAGCACCATCTTCTGTTTCAAAGTAATCCGCAGAAGTTTCTTGCCCTTGAGGATTTTTTTCTAAAAAGTCTGTACAAGCTGTATTTGCACTTAAAAGAAATGCAGCAAGTGAATATATTAATATCTTTTTCATGTCAATTCAATCTTAGAAAGTTACATTTAAACCAAATGTGTATGTCGCAGTTAATGGATATGTATTGAAGTCAATACCTGCTGACAATGGAGATGTATAGCTGATTTCAGAACTATATGACTTATAAGGTTGGTATAAGTAGATGTTAGAAACTGAACTATAAACTCTTAAGTTTGAGATGAAAATCTTTTCTGTAAGATGTTCAGGTAATGTGTAACCTAAAGTCACGTTACCTAACTTGATGTAAGAACCATCTTCGATGAAACGATCAGATACTTCGTAGTTTACACCACCGTTTGTTACTCTTGGTTCGGAGTTACTAGTACCTTCACCTGTCCATCTTCCTAAGTAAGACTCTTCGAAGTTAGTAGTACCCCATCTTACCGCTTTCTTCGCATTGTAGATTTCGTTTCCTGCTTGACCTTGAATTAAAACTGATAAGTCAAAGTTTTTGTATTCAACACCCAAGTTGATACCATAAATGAAATCAGGAATTGGGCTACCGATGAATGTTTTATCGTTTTCGTCAATTACACCATCACCATTTTGATCCACATAGATCATATCGCCAGGTTGAGTTCCTGGAAGGTGAGCAGAACTTTCGATTTGCTCTTGGTTTTGGAATACACCTGCTGTTTCATATCCGTAGAAAGAACCGATAGGTTGACCTGGAGTAGTTAAAGTAACTTGTTGACCGTTGCCTAAATCACCACCGTAGATGTAAGGGTTGTTCGGATCTAAAGCAATTACTTCGTTGTAGATCGTAGAGATGTTGGCACCAATTGTATAGTGTAAATCTCCAATTTGATCATTCCACTGAACATTGAAATCAAAACCTCTGTTCAATACCTCACCGATATTTGAAGGTACTGCAGCTTCTGAACCAACTAAACCTGGAGGTGTGATGTACACCAACATGTCTTTTGTATTTTTGATATAATAATCAGCATCCATTGTCAATTTATCATCCCAGAATCCTACTTCCATACCGATGTCAAATTGCTCAACAGTTTCCCATTTCAAATCTGAATTGGCCATGTCTGTCACTGTACCACCTTGTTGGAAACCTTGATCAGGACCAAAAACAGGGTTTAAGTTGTCATTGATTAATGAATATTGGCTGTAATCACCGATTTTGTCATTACCAATTCTACCCCAGCTTGCACGGAATTTCATGTTGCTTATAAGATCGCTGTCTTTTAAGAAATCTTCTTCAGAGATTCTCCATCCTAAGGCTACTGAAGGGAAAACACCGAATTTGTTGCTTTCACCGAAACGAGATGATCCATCAGAACGGAAAGATACCGTTGCTAAATATTTGCTGTTGTAAGTATAATTTACTCTACCTAAGAAGGAAAGGTATGAGTTTGCATTCGCCCATTGTGTAACATTTCTACTGTCTACACTACCAGTACCTAAGTACCACATGTTAGGATCGTTTGGTACATCATTTTCTGAACCATTCCATCCATTACTGTTATTGCTTTGTGTTGTAATACCAACTACTGCATTGATGCTATGCTTACCAATTGTTTTGTTGTAGTTTAATGTATTTTCCCATAATAAAGCACTGTATTCATTTCCACTTACATGAAGTGTTGATATATCGCTAAATTGTTTACCACTTACATAATATTCAGGAGTATAAGCAACACCGTCATTTGTAGAATAGTCTAAACCAACATTAGATTTGAATGTTAAACCTTTTGCGATTTCATAGTCTAAGTATAAGTTACCTACTAAACGGTTACCATTACTTGTATTGTTGTTGTAGTATGAAGAAGCCATTGGGTTACCGATATCATTGTTTGTACCTGAACCGAAGTAACCATTTTCATCATACACCGGCATAGTTGGGTCGGCTTTGTAAGCATCTCCTAAATCAACACCTTCGTTGATACTGTTGTACGTTGAGAAGGCGATATTGTGGCCAATCTTTACCTTATCAGATAGTTTATAAGTATTGTTGATTCTTAAGTTGAAACGATCATAACCTGAACCTTCTACAACACCTAACTGATTGAAATATCCAGCTGTAATATTGTACATTACATTTTCTGAACCTCCAGAAACACCTACTTGGTAATTTTGAATAGGAGCAGTTCTTGTTGCTTCATCAATCCAATCTGTACCTTCACCCATGTTGTTGATTTCTTCTTGTGTGTAAAGTAAATCAGAACCTTGATTGTGAAGCACTTCATTTTGAAGCATTGCATACTCTTGTGCATTAACCATGTTAGGAGTAGAAGCGACTTTTTGCATACCCATGTAAGTACCAAAAGTTACTTTCGCTTTTCCTTTGCTACCTTGTTTCGTAGTGATGATCACAACACCATTTGCACCTCTTGATCCGTAGATTGCAGTTGCAGAAGCATCTTTTAATACTTCCATTGAAGCGATATCATTTGAACTTAAAAATCCGATATCATCCAATAACATACCATCCACTACATATAGAGGGCTAGAGTTACCCGTTGTACCAACACCTCTAATTTGTACTTTTGGAGAACTACCCGGTGTATTACCAGAAGTAATTTGTACACCAGAAACTTTACCTTGTAGTGCTTGTAATGGATTAGAAGAAGGGATTTTTTCTACATCATCACTTTTAATACTTGCTACAGCACCTGTTAAGTCACTCTTTTTCATTACACCATAACCCACTACAACTACTTCTTCTAGTTGTTCGAAGTCTTCCTCCAAAGTAATTTGGATAGGCTTAAAAGAGGTAACTTTTAGTTTTTGAGCAATAAAGCCAACAGAAGAAACTTTGATAGAATCATTTAGGCTTAATCCACTCAATGAAAACTCACCATCGATGTTTGTAATTGTACCGTTTTGTGTACCTAAAATTTGGACAGTTGCGCCAATTACACCTTCACCTGCTTTGTTTTTGACCACACCCGATAAAATTTCTTGGGCGTGAAGAGACAGGCAAGAAATACTAAAAATAAAAATTAGTAGTAATTTTCTCATGTTCATTTCAATTTAAAAATTAGAAGAATGAATAGTTTACTTTACAAATGAAAACTTCACTTCATTTGCTACATCCGATGAGTTTGAACTAATCCAAAGTTTGAACTCACCTTCTTCTGTTACGTTGTTATTATTGATATCAATAATGGATAACATTTCAGGAGTAATCTCGAATGAGACTGTTTTTGACTCCCCTTTCTTAAGTTTAATCTTTTGGAAACCTTTCAATTGCTTTACAGGTTGTGCCACAGAAGCAAACAGATCTTGTGTGTACAATTGTACAATCTCTTCACCTGATTGATTTCCAGTATTTGTAATCTTGATCGATGCTTTAATAGAACCACCTGATTTTAATTCTTTAGAAGATAATGTAAAATCAGAGTATTTAAATTGCGTATAACTTAAACCATATCCGAAAGGATAAAGTGGTGTATTATCAACATCAAGATAGAATGATTTATAATCTTGAGGGTTTTGAGGATCTAACGGTCTACCCGTGTTTAATGCATTGTAATAGATCGGAACTTGACCTACATTTCTTGGGAATGACATTGTAAGCTTCGCAGAAGGGTTGTACTTACCTGA
The DNA here is from genome assembly GCF_056161045.1 of Flammeovirga sp. AWQ4_249. Classification (NCBI taxonomy): domain Bacteria; kingdom Pseudomonadati; phylum Bacteroidota; class Cytophagia; order Cytophagales; family Flammeovirgaceae; genus Flammeovirga; species Flammeovirga sp. AWQ4_249. The sequence goes on along the minus strand of NZ_JBSWYJ010000004.1, from coordinate 9,995 downwards.
CAGGATATTGGCAATCGCATCACCTGATCTAATACCTAAATACCAACCTTCAACAATTGCATCAACATTTTCATTGGCCCAAGTAAGGTCTAACGGTCTACCATTGTGTAAAACAAGAACAATTGGCTTACCTGTTTTCTTGATGGCTTTCATCAATTCTTGTTGCGCTTCAGGAATTTGAATATCAGATCTACTTGCTGCTTCACCCGACCAGTTGAAATCTTCACCAAGTGCAAGTACAACTATATCACTATTTCTAGCTGTTCTAACCGCTTTATTGATTTCTTTTTGATTGGCTTTTCCTTTTAAATCAGCTCCTTTTGCATAAGAGAATTTTGCTGCTTGATAAGCATTTGTCAAACCTTCGTAAAGTGTAACACTCTGAGAACGATCACCTTTAATCGCCCACTCACCATTTAAACTTTCTCTTTCTTTGATCATTGGACCAATTAAAGCGATACGTTTTTTAGAGTTAGCAGCGATAGGTAAAACGTTTCCTTCATTTTTCAGTAAAACAACAGATCTTTCCGCACCTTTTAAAGCTTCTGCTAAGAACTCATCCGTCATCGTATTTTCTTGCTCTCTTTTTGTATCCATGTATTTGTATGGATCATCAAATAAACCAAGTAAGAATTTTAATTCAAGAATTCTAGCTGTTGCTACATTGATTTGGTCTTCAGTGACTTTACCTTCTTCCACTAATTGTTTTAGATGTTGAATGTAAGCAGCACCGTTCATATCCATATCAATACCAGCATTTAATGCTTTTTCTGAGGCTTGCTTCAAATCTTTAGCATAACCATGAGGAATCATTTCGTTGATCGCTGTGTAATCCGTTACGACCATACCTCTGAAATCCCATTCGTTTCTTAATACATCCTTGAATAAATAGCGATTACCAGTGGCAGGGACACCATTTACAGTGTTAAACGAAGTCATAAAAGTCGCAACTCCATTGTCTACACTTGTTTTGAAAGGAGGGAAATAAGTATCTCTAAGTGTTCTGTCTGAAACATCAACACTGTTGTAATCTCTACCTGCTAATGCAGCACCATATCCTACGAAGTGCTTTGCACAAGCTAACATTGTATGAATATCAGAAAAGTCTTTGTAGCTATTAATACCTTGAAAACCATTTACTCTAGCTTGAGCAATAGCATTTCCTAAGAATACATCTTCACCAGCACCTTCCATGACACGACCCCATCTTGGATCTCTTGCAATGTCAATCATTGGAGCAAATGTCCAGCTAATACCTGCTGAAGTTGCTTCAATTGCTGCGATACGTGCACTTTTTTCCATTAATTCTAAATCCCAACTACAAGATTCGGCCAATGGCATTGGGAATGTAGTTTTGTAACCGTGGATTACGTCTGCTGCAAATAGAATTGGAATTTTAAGGCGAGAATGCTTCATCGCATTTTCCTGTAATTTTCTCAACCCTTCAGCACCGAAAACATTGAACATACTTCCAACGTATCCTTTTTCTAAGTATACTTTGAAGTCATCATTGATTTGAGGACCTGTAAGTGTACCATGTCCTGAAAATTGAGTCATTTGACCAATCTTCTCTTCTAATGTCATTAATGATAAAACCGAATCTACTTTTTGTTCGATGACTTTATCATTACTGTAACTCTTCCAATCAGTTTGCGATTTCTTTTGCGTCTCACACGAGAATAAAGAAAAAATTGATAGAATTAATACCGAAGTTCTGTTTAATAGTTTCATTTAGTAATTTTTCAACTATACACAATCCATTTTGCGGATTTAAAAATAAAATTAAGTTCGACGATCGTTGTTGATGCAAATATGGAGATTAATAAGTGTATTTCTGCAATTTAAAATCACATCAAAAAGTTATCATCAAAAGATGTGATCGTTAATCTACTGATAATGAGTGTTTAAAATATTTGTTATTGATCGATAATAAATGATGATGTTATTTAATGATAAGATGAAATCACATCATCTATTTCTTTGTTTTTGTGTTAATATCGTTTTAGGTACACTTATTCCTTTTCTAAATTTTCAATTTAACGTAGGTTTTCTTTACTTATAGCGGATTATTTATACTTCAATTTTTTTTCTACATTTTATTCATCGATGATACAACTTAACCTTCAACAACTCGATCCAGATGTGTCGCATACTTTTTTTCAAAAAGCAAAACAAAAGACTTTCAAAAAAGGAGAGTGCCTTGTCGAACTTGGAACAGTTTGCACTGAAATGTTCTTTATTGAAAAAGGGATGATTCGAAATTTTTATTATGATAAAAATGGAAATGATATCACCCATTGGTTTGCCAATGAAGCCATGATTGTCACGATACCTCCTAGCTTTTTTAAAAAAGAAGAAAGTAATTTTGGCATTGAAGCGATAGAAGACACAACAGTGCGTTCAATTTCTTACAGTGATCTCGAGCAAATCATAGAACATTCCATTGCTTTAGAAAAATTTTTCAGAGAACTACTCACTGAAGTGATGTTGAAACTAGGAGAGAAGATTGTGGAATTACAAACGTCATCCGCAGAAGAACGTTATGATAAACTAATACTAACACACCCAGATATTTTTCAACGAGCAAAATTGGGACACATTGCAGGGTACTTAGGGATTAAACCTCAAAGTTTAAGTAGAATTAGGGCTCAAAAATCTCACTAATTATGTTTTTTCACATAGGTTAAAAAAATCTTGCGGATTATTCATGACTTTACATTGTCAACCAAACAACACAATGAAATGCACAATGAATTAATCAGTAAACTCATCCCCACATGCTTACTTCTTGTGGTTGGGATGCTAGAAGCTTTTGGTGGTTTATATTTTCATGATAAACGAACAAAAAATGATTTTACAATAGAATTAATAAGTCTAGCCACTTTGCCAATACTGATTCAGCCTGGTATATTCCTGTTTGTATTTTGGTTTTGCGAAAACTATTTTCCTCTGTATGCTGATTATTTTGCCTATTTACCAATTGGGATTCATTTTCTCTTCTTTTTAGTATTTGACGACATGATGCAATATTGGTGGCATCGTTTATCACATGTCAGTCATACGATGTGGAAATTACATCGACCACATCATGTAGTAGAAGAAATGGGTGTTTTAGTTACTTATCGAAATGCAATTTTATATTATGCTTTAATGCCCGGTATCTGGTTTTCTGCTATTCTGATTTACTTGGGAATGGGGTATGCCTATTTTATTTATTTACCCATCAAATTAGTCGTAATTATTTTGGCACATAGCGAAACCAAATGGGATCGTTTCTTATATCAGTATAAAATCTTGCATCCGTTGGCATGGGTCATTGAAAGAACAATCTCAACACCAAGTACTCACTTTGCACATCATGGCTTGACAGAAGATGATGGCATATCTCATCCTAATGGAAATTTCGGAAATCTACTTTTTATCTGGGATATCTTATTTGGAACGGCTAAAATCACACGAAAATACCCCACTAAATTTGGTGCATGGAACAGAATCAATGAACCTTGGTACATACAGTTATTTTTTCCAATTTTTAAATCAAAAGACAAACGCAGTGAATTACACTCACTCACTAAAAAGAATGATGCGACGGGGGAGATGTATTATAAAAGTGATGAAGAGGAAGTTGTTTGATATTCATGTAAAGAAATTCCATAGGAACATAAAATAGTATTTAGTCATTAAATCATTGAATCATATCTGGAAAAATGGAGGAATAGTAGAGTATAAATTGATAATGCATCATTTTTACTATAATATTCTGATAACCAATCAATAAAACGAATTACTAAAAACTATTTTAATTGATAAAATGAAACCTATTAAAGTTTTACTCTTCAGCTTATTTCTGTTTTGTGCTACTAATGTAATAGCACAAAATCAATTTACAGCAGGGTTTGCTATTGGGCCTCAAGTGATGAGCCCATCTGATACAGAATCATCTACAACTGGGTTTGGCTTCTTCTTCTATGGAGATTATAATTTTAATCCCAATATGGCTGCAGGTATTCAAATTGGTTACTATATCGCAAGTTCTAAAGATGAAATTGTTGGTTCAACAATAAAAACATCCTACTCTTTGGTACCTATCTTATTTAATTTCAAATATAAATTCGATGTCAATAATGAGAAGTTGCATCCATTTGGAAAAATAGGGATTGGATTTGTTCCTGAAACGGCAACTGTTGAGACAGACATCGGTGGTTCAACTTCAGATGTTTCTGTATCTGATACAGATTTTGGATTTACTATAGGTGGTGGATTAGGCTATGATATAGATGATAAGTTGGGTGTCTTTTTCAGCTTTGACTATCTCTTAATTCAAGACTTGAATAACTTTGGGTTTAACTTTGGCGTAAGTTACGACTTCTAATCCTAACTCATAAGATATATAAATGGCAGCCTAATTTGTTTAGACTGCCATTTTTTTATGATTAATTTTCTAACACTTGTATTGAACATCCTTTTTCCATTCAGTAAAATTATCCCAAGCAAAACTCTCTTTTTCTAGAAAGCGTTCGAGTTGAATGGGGCGATACGCTTTATTATTTTCCCATCGCTCTTTTACAGATTCATGAATAAGAATCTCTGTTGTTTTATGATCAATAGGACGGTGAAGTTTTTTTCGAAGTCTGTAAACATGTTCTCTTGACTTATCGATACGAGAAAGAGCATTATACGTAAGAGAATTTAGCATATGACATTCAAACGCTAGGGCATCATCATTCTCAAGAGAAGCTACTTCATCCATCATCCATTGTAACGGAATATCACTAATAAAAGATTGGTCTTTTTCATCAGGTCCATAATTTCCTCCCACATTACTATGTACACCAGCAAACCAAACTTGTTTAATGTCTGTAGTATCACTTTTCTTCCATAAAGTGGGTTTGAAATCATTCCTTTTTTCATCAATTGCTAAAGCATGACGTGCCACTTTTACATTACTACTTACTTTATGGTCATAAAATTTATACTTCTTTTTACCCCAAAATTTCAAGAAAGAGACAGGAATTCCAAGTGCTCCCACCGTATCAAAAACACCAACAAATGTAATTTCTTTTGAAGGGTGAGCATTTTCTAAAAAGAATTTCTGAGCCATAGCACCACTCGGTTTATAATCTTTATGCGTATTTTTATAGATATTAAAAGCCTCATCAATAGCACTAGCATTTTCTCTTTTCACAATGCCACAATTATTAATCAAACCACATAATGCACGAACGGTATAGGCTCCTCTACTAAACCCAAAAAGGTAAATTTTATCTCCAGGAGAATAATTTTGAACAATATATCGATAGGCATCCTTAATATTTTTTTCAATACCTTTTCCTGTGATACCTCCCAAAACTTTAGAAAAAATATTGCCATAAGAACCAACGCCATGATCATAAAAAACTTGCTGATTATGTTCTGGTGCAATGCTTCTTGCAATCTTCAGAATATTTGTAGGGTAATGCTCTTTTTTATATTCTTCTGGCTTATTCCATGTTCCATCGGAACAAATAACAATCTTTTTCATTGTATAGAAAGTTTATAGTAAAAGTTAGTTTTAATTCAGTTTTTTAATGAACTGACATTGAATACTAAAGAAAAAGATATGCCAGTCAGTTTTTGAAAGTTTAGGAAGTAATTACCCTGTGTTTTCGATCAAATATTAATTGTATTACTCAAAATTTGAATGAAATATGATTTGTAATAATGAAAGGGTTATTACTTCAATGAAATATACTAAAAAAGTAGGAAAGAGAATTTGTAAATCAACTACTAGAATCGAAATAAAAGTTAAACAAGTGTTTTATTGACAATTATCACTGTTAATTTCCTCATCAACACTCACATTTGTAATAGTTAAACCTTAGAGCAGTAGATGAAATGAAAAAAACTGCACAAGATAAGATTCATATTTTCAGTAAACTAAATGCTACAACAAATGAAAAAGTCAATAATTGCTGTATTAATCGCACTAGTCCTTTCATTGATGGCCACATTTGCCATAATGGCTATCGATAGACAAGTGTTACACATAGGTAAAGCAGAGGCGATGGAGTTGATTTATCAATTAAATCATGATACAAATGCAGATCAAAATTTAGATTATAATCATCACGTTTTCGATAAAGCACACTTATACCATAAAACTGTTTTGATTGGAGAAGGAGGGATGCTGCCTTAGGTTGTGCTTTTTAGATAAGGCAATCTATTTTTTTTAATGAAAAAAGCTGCCTCAATTTTATATTAAGACAGCTTTCATATCATGTTGAATAAACAACAAAATATTGATTATCTTGTTTCCTCAGATAAGACTTTTTCATAATCAAAATTACCTAAAGGAACAGTGTAACCTAATTGATTTGAAATAAAATCTACTGTATCATTATATAATGAAGTAGCTTCAGATTTATCGACCGTACTATAATCGTTTCCAAAATCAAAAGCACCTGACCATGATACATATTCATGATCAAAGAATTGAATATCATTGTTATAATCAATCCCATAACTAAAAGTTTCAGTCATTGTTCCTATGTATTGATCATTCTCTTTAAAGTAGGTTCCTTTAGAAATACCAATACCTTCACTATCCGTATTATCATCTTCTGTTGCTGAATATCTAATCAATTCGAATGTGCCATCTTCAGCAAATGCATATAAACTTTGACCACCATAAGAGTTTGTTACAATATACTCCCCATCTTTTACTAGTGAGCTAAGAGGGTCAACACCTGCATCATTACATGAAGCAAATAGAAAAGGAAGAATCAATAAAAATAAATACTTTTTCATCTTAAAAAATTTAGGTATTGGTTAAAAAATATAAGCTATTTAATAAAAAAAATTATTGAAGTAAATAAAATAGCTTAGCAGTTAAATGAAAAGCGAATAACGAAATATATTTTAAGAAGTCAAAGGTTATTATTAAAAATTAATTAAAATTTTCATTGTTATGGGTTCATATATTTACACGATAAATGATCTCAAATTAGATGATATTTAGTTTATTATTCTAATTTTAAGTTAGTTACAATTTCCCCTTAATTGTTAGATGTGTTAAGCCGATAGGTGTCATTACTAACTAGCACACTGTTTAAGTTTCTGCACTTAAAACAACTAAGCTTCTTATTCAACACATCAAAAAATATTATCAACAACTCTCTATTACACTTTTAAAATATTCAATAACATATTTCCATTCATTTCGAAGTCAGGAGACTTCACCAATATGTTATCACAAGTGGCGCCTGTCGACTTAACACTTGCGATATAAAAGAAATAACCAATAATATTTATTTAAAAGCTTTCAATAATATAGGTTTGCTTAGAGACAGATTGATTCTGTCCCTTATTTTATTTTTCATGAATAATGAACATTTTTAACTTTGATAGAGGTATTGATCTAATAATTTAATAAAATAATGATATATAGCTGTACACAAAAAGTCTTAGATAAGGCAAAAAAACAACTTAAAGTAGCTCAAGAGAAACCTGATGTAAATCAGAACAATTGGTATGTGAACCTATTACCACTTCACCGTAAAAAAGGTTTATTGTTTGTTCATTCAACTACATTATATGCTACTTTCTTACCAGATGCTACAATCAAAACTTTAAAGAATATTGATCAAGAATTTCGTTTGCAACTACAAGAAGATTTAATTTGGTGTGGCTTCGAGGAAGCTGCTGTAAATCATTATCTTGAAAGCTTTTCTACAACTTCTATCTGTAAGACAAACTCACGGAGAGTATTGGGAATAATGAATGAGGTATTGTACTTTTTTCCATTAGTAGCGGAGATTGCAACATCTAGGAAAGAATTACTGACAAATCTTAATAATTATATTTATACTTTCCCTGGTACTGAAAAAAAGGTAGAATATAGAAGTCCAAATGATGAGATGAGAAAAATGTTATTACATATTTAGATGTTAGTTTAAAAAAGAAAAAGAATCACTTCTTATTTGCTTTTCGATGTGTTAAGTCAATAGACTTCACTACGAACTAGCACACTGTTTAAAATTCACAGCTTAATACCCTTTCCCATCCTCATAACACTTCTCAAAAAATACTATATCTTCAGTATTATATTCACTAAAGAATTTTTTGATAGCACTTTTTGAAAGTGTTCCGTTTCCTTGCTCTAGATAATTAAATAAAAGAGAATTAAGATGTTCCTCTATATCGTAAGCCTCTTTAATTTTCTCTTTGAAAATATTGAAATGAAGGGTAAGGCTAAGCTCATTGGGGATTAATACTTTGACCGCATATTCAAAACATTCATATAAAAATAGACTAAAAGCAGTCGCATCAAAAAAGCTATAATAGATTTTACTATCAGATAATACCCTTACATTTAGATCTTCTGTTTCCTCCCAATCAATATAATCAATAATACCCTCTGAATAAGCGCCTAATACTTTACTATACACTTCAATATTGTAACGAATTGCAGCAGATATAGGGAAAGTACTATTAGGGAGAGAGATCTTTTTGAGACTAAGTAAATGATTAATTAAATAGCGGTGAACTCTTCCGTTCCCATCAAAAAAGGGGTGGATATTTACAAAACCAAAGGCAATGCTCGCAGCAGCAATGATAGGGTCAAAATTAGCATCTTTTTCAATGGATAAAATGCTTTTATATACCCCATCCATTAGTGCTTCAATATCTTCATGACGAGCTGAGATATGTGAAGGAATGGGTTCTCCTGTCTCATAATCATGTTCACCTATAAAACCACCTTCGTTACGAAAACCCAACTTATTGAATTTAGATCCTTTCATGATTTCCTTCTGTAAGGATAAAAGAAAGGGAGCATCAATAGGCTGTTTACCCGCTTTACGCAATACTTTGGCAAATTCTTGTGCTCGTCTGTTATTTATATTTTCTCCTTCAATAATAAACGAAGATTTGGAATCTTTGAGCAGAAGAGAATAAGCCATTTTCTCAATCAAGATTTCATTTGCATCAGAGGAGACAAATAAAGAAGAGACTGAAAAACCTTTATATTGTGCTGTATAGTTTAGTAATGCCTCCGTTTTAGTTGACAAAGGACAGAAATCTGATGTACCCGGTAAGTTATTGATGACTCTATGTCTTTTTGACAACACTCCCTCAGATAAACCAAATTGTAGCTTTTCATCCAATGCATAAACATACTCTTTCCTATATTTTAAATCTTCAATAGGAAGCAATTTTTGAGATGTAAACTCTAGCAAAAACCAAATACGTCTTGATGTCTCTCCAGTATGTTTTATTTGTACCAACTCAATAAGTTGTTTCTCTTCTAATTTTTGGAATAAAAGAGCAAAGAATAACAAATTAACCCCTTCATTTTTTAGAGCGAAATGCAGATGAGAAAATAAAGATTCCAACATTGAAGTTTCACCTTTATCTTTAGGAAAACTCTTTACTTTTTTATCATAAAGCTTTGCAGAAAAATACATTGGTAATTCGAAAGCTTCAATAATGGCACCATAGCCAATACTAAACTTTTCTTCTTTCTCCTTTGTGAAAAATGGTGCATTCATACAGTAACCTATACTTTTTTGTTCAAAAGGTCAAATAAATGGTGCGTTTTTGTGTGTTTTGATGAAAAGTGGTGCGTTTTATTCTTGGCCCTTAATTGAAATTATGGACTTGTAATGTTAATTCAGGCAGAATTACTATAGTTACCCCATCAAAATGGACTGCAATCAAAATTAATAATTAAGTAAATTGCAGTATTATGAAAAGTAAAAGAAAATTCACCTCAGAATTTAAAGCCAAAGTATCTTTAGAAGCCATCAAAGATTTACAGACTACTACAGAATTAGCCCAGAAGTACGATCTTCATCCTACTCAGATCAGTGCATGGAAAAAGGAATTTCTAGAAGGTGCATCAAGTGTTTTTGAAAAGTCTGGAGAGAAAAGAAGCTTCAAAAAGCGAGTGAAGGGAAAGAAGATGAGCTTTATGCGAAAATTGGTAAACTTCAAGTTGAAGTGGATTTTTTAAAGAA